>NZ_SPKN01000036.1:0-5730 GCF_023127765.1 Pseudomonas sp. W15Feb34 | reverse complement strand
GTTTGCGCGAGCAGGTCAGCGTCGGTGAAACCGTGGTGGTCGCCCAGGAGGGGCCGACCGGCAAGCAGTTGGTGGCCTATGTAGTGCCGGCAGATGTCAGCCTGGCAGACCCCGCCGAGTTTCGCGATGCCCTGCGGCGAGCCTTGAAAGCCGACCTGCCGGACTACATGGTGCCCAGCCACTTCGTATTCCTGGCGCAAATGCCGCTGACCCCCAACGGCAAGCTCGACCGCAAGGGCTTGCCATTGCCGGATGCGAGCCAGATGCAGCAACAGTACGTGGCCCCGCAAACCGAGCTTGAACAACAGATCGCTGCGATCTGGGCCGACATCCTGCACCTGCCGCAAGTGGGCCTGAACGACAACTTCTTTGAAGTCGGCGGCCATTCCTTGCTGGCGATCCAGATCACCTCCCGGGTGCAAGCCGAATTGGGCCTTGACGTGCCGCTGATGGAACTGTTCCAGACCGAATCGCTGCGTGCCTACGTGCAGGCCGCAGCCACTTTCCGCGCCGGCAGCGTGGAAGATTTTGATGACCTGCGTGACTTTTTGAGCGAACTAGAGGCGATTTGAACCATGCTTTCCAACCCTAATATCGACTTGGTGTCGCGCTTTCTTCGCTTGCCTCTGGAGCAGCGCCAGCAGTTTTACCAGCGCCTGCAAAGCCGGGGCATGAGTTTCGCTCAACTGCCGATTGCCTCGATCCGCGAGGACGGCCAACATCTGCCGCTGTCCTACGCTCAAGAGCGCCAGTGGTTTCTTTGGCAACTGGATCCGGACAGCACCGCCTATCACATCCCCGGCGCCCTGCGTCTGCACGGGCACTTGGACCTGGCGGCATTGCAGCGCAGTTTCGACAGCCTGCTGGCCCGGCATGAGAGCTTGCGCACACAACTGGTCGAGGACGGCGAACGCCTCTGGCAAGCGGTGATGCCCCAGGCGCGGGTGCAGATCCACCAGGCGCGTATCGACGAGGCACAGTTGATGGCGCGGGTGGAAGCCGAAGTCGCACGGCCGTTCGATTTGCACCAGGCGCCGTTGTTGCGCGTGACGCTGCTGCAACTGGCCGAAGATGAACATGTGCTGGTGATGGTGCAGCACCACATCGTGTCCGATGGTTGGTCGATGCAAGTGATGGTCGAAGAGCTGGTGCAGTTGTACGCCGCTCACAGTCAGGCCCATGATTTGCGATTGCCTGAGCTGCCGATCCAGTACGCCGACTACGCCCTGTGGCAACGAGGCTGGATGGAGGCCGGAGAGCAGGCGCGCCAGCTGGCCTATTGGCAGGCCCTGCTGGGCGGCGAGCAGCCGGTGCTTGAGCTACCGCTGGACCGCCCGCGTCCGGCGCAGCAAAGCCATCGCGGTGCAAGCGTGCAGGTGCATCTGCCACCGGCTCTGGTGGCCGGTATCAAGCGCCTGGCGCAGCAGGAGGGTGTGACGGCGTTCATGCTGTTGCTGGCGTCGTTCCAAGCCCTGTTGTATCGCTACAGCGGGCAGTCGGACATTCGTATTGGCGTGCCGAATGCCAACCGAAACCGTGTCGAAACCGAGCGGCTGATCGGCTTCTTCGTCAATACACAGGTGCTCAAGGCTGACCTCGACGGGCAGATGAGCTTTGCCGAACTGCTGCAACAAACCAAGCGTCGCGCCCTGGAGGCCCAGGCCCATCAGGATCTGCCGTTCGAACAACTGGTGGTGGCGTTGCAGCCCGAACGCAGCTTGAGCCACAACCCATTGTTCCAGGTGATGTTCAACCACCAGACCGATGCTCAGGGCGGCCGCGAAGGCCAGCAGTTACCGGGCCTGCGTGTGGTGGAACTGGAGTGGGACAGCCCGACCACCCATTTCGATCTGAGCCTGGATACCCATGAATCCGCCGAGGGCCTCTGGGCTGCGCTGACCTATGCCACTGACTTGTTCGACGCCGCTACCGTCGAGCGCTTGGCGCAGCACTGGCAGCACGTGTTGCAGGCGGTGGTGAACGCACCGCGCAGCCGTCTCTGCGAGCTGCCGATGCTGAGTGCCGTGGAGCAACAGGTGATGCTCCAGGATTGGAATGCTCCGGCGTGTGCCACCACCCTGCACGCGGTGCACCGGCTGTTTGAAGCCCAGGCCGACCGGCAGCCAGGCCGCCAGGCCCTGGCCCTGGATGACCAGGCCCTCAGCTATGGCGAACTGAACCGCCAGGCCAACCGGCTGGCGCATTACCTGCTGGCTCAGGGCATCGGCCCGCATGGGCCGGTGGGGATCTGCATCGAGCGCTCCTTTGCCATGGTGGTCAGCTTGCTGGCGGTGCTCAAGACGGGCGCAGCCTATGTGCCGTTGGACCCTGAGTACCCGCGCGAACGCCTGGTGCATATGCTTGAGGACAGCGGCGTCGGCCTGGTGTTGACTCAATCCCACCTGCGCGGGCGCCTGCCGTTGCCGGCTCATGTGTCGTCCGTGGATATTGACCTGGCCCCATTGGCGCAGTGCTCCGAGGACAATCTACCGACTGATGTCGAGCCCCAGAGCCTGGCGTACGTGATCTACACCTCCGGCTCCACCGGCAAGCCCAAGGGGGTTGCCATCAGCCATGCTGCCCTGAGTGAGTTCGTTGGCATCGCGGCGGATTACTCGCAACTGGTTGCCCAAGACCGGGTGTTGCAGTTTGCCACCCTGAACTTCGACGGTTTTGTCGAGCAGTTGTACCCGGCCCTGACCCTCGGTGCCACCGTAGTACTGCGCGGCCCGCAACTGTGGGACGGTGCCGAGCTGTATCGGCAGATCATCGCCCAGGGCATCACCTTGGCCGACTTGCCCACGGCCTACTGGAAGCTGTTCCTGCAAGACTGCCTGGCAGCGGGCCCGAGGTCTTATGGTGCCTTGCGCCAGATCCATATCGGCGGCGAAGCCATGCCGTTGGATGGCCCACTCCTGTGGCAGCGCGCCGGGCTCGGCCATGTGCGCTTGCTCAACACCTACGGGCCTACCGAGGCCACTGTGGTCTCCAGTGTGCTGGACTGCACCGACGCGAGCGCCGTCAGCGCCGCCGGTGCCAGCCCGATTGGCCGGGCGCTGCCAGGGCGTGGTCTGTATGTGCTGGACCGCGACCTGAACTTGCTGGCGCTGGGCGCAGTCGGTGAACTCTATATCGCCAGCGCCAGTGGCTTGGCCCGCGCTTATTTACAACGGCCGGGCCTGACTGCCGAACGTTTCGTCGCGGACCCGTTCGGCGCGGCAGGCGAGCGCCTGTACCGCACGGGCGACCTGGCGCGTTATCGCGCCGACGGCGTGGTGGAGTATGTCGGGCGGGTCGACCACCAGGTCAAGATCCGTGGTTTCCGCATTGAACTGGGTGAGATTGAAAGCGTACTGCTGGCTCAGGACAGTGTGCGTGAAGCCTTGTTGCTGGCGGCTGACAACCAACTGGTGGCCTACCTGGTGCCGGCGCAGACGCTGTCTGAAACCGAGCGCGCGGAGGCTGGCGAACAACTGATGCTGACCTTGCGTGAACACCTGCCGGACTACATGGTGCCAGCGCACCTGATCTTCCTCGACCACATGCCTTTGAACCCCAACGGCAAGCTGGACCGCCAGGCGCTGCCCAAACCCGAAGCCGCCGCCTTGCAACAGGACTGGCTGGCGCCGGTCACACCGTTGCAGCAACAGGTGGCAGCGATCTGGGCGGATGTCCTTGGCACCGAGCACGTGGGCCTGAACCAGCACTTTTTCGAGCTGGGCGGGCATTCGCTGTTGGCGATGCAGGTGGTATCACGGATACGCCAGACCCTGAGCCTGGAAGTGCCGCTCAAGGCCGTGTTCGAACACCCACGCCTGGAGGCATTTGTCACCGCCTTGCAGGCCCAGGACAGCCCGATGCCGACGGCGCCACCTCTGCTGCCGGCGGGCCGCGAGCAGCCGTTGCCGTTGTCTTATGCCCAGGAGCGTCAATGGTTTCTGTGGCAACTGGAGCCCCAGAGTGCGGCGTATCACATCCCCAGTGCATTACGCTTGAAAGGGCAGTTGGATCCAGGCGCGCTTCAGCACAGTTTCGATAGCTTGCTGGCGCGCCATGAAAGCTTGCGCACCCATATTCGCCAGGATCACGACGGCGCGGTGCAAGTGATTGAACCGCAGGTGGCCTTGCCGATCACCCAGGCTGATGTCGATGAGGCCCAGCTTCAGGCCCGGGTAGAAGCGTTGATTGCCCAGCCGTTCGACCTGCAGCAGGGCCCGTTGCTACGCGTGACGTTGCTGCGCCTGGCCGCCGACGAGCATGTGTTGGTGCTGGTGCAGCATCATATCGTCTCCGATGGTTGGTCAATGCAGTTGGTGGTCGAGGAGTTGGTGCAGTTGTATGCCGGTTACAGCCAAGGCCAGGATGTGCCGCTACCGGTGTTGCCGATCCAGTACGCCGATTATGCCGTATGGCAGCGTAACTGGATGGACGCCGGCGAGAAGCAACGTCAACTGGCCTACTGGCGTGAGCTGTTGGGCGGTGAGCAGAGCGTGCTGGAGTTGCCGTTCGACCACCAGCGCCCGGCGGTGCAGAGCCACCGTGGCGCGCGCCTGGCCTTCGAGCTGGCGCCCGAACTCACTCAGGGCCTCAAGGTGTTGGCGCAAGAGCAGGGCGTGACCCTGTTCATGTTGCTGCTGGCATCGTTCCAGACTTTGTTGCACCGCTACAGCGGCCAGGAAGAAATACGCGTCGGTGTGCCGATTGCCAACCGCAATCGCAGCGAGACCGAGCGGCTGATCGGCTTTTTCGTCAACACTCAGGTGCTCAAGGCGGATGTGCATGGGCAGATGAGTGTCGAGCAGTTGTTGCAGCACGTTCGGCAACGCGCGGTCGAGGCCCAGGCCCACCAGGACTTGCCGTTCGAACAACTGGTGGAAGCTCTGCAACCCGAGCGTAGCCTGAGTCACAACCCGTTGTTTCAGGTCATGTTCAACCACCAGACCGATGTCGGCCAGGTCCAGGTTCAGCGCCAATTGCCAGCGTTGCAGGTGCAAGGGCTGGAGTGGGAAAGCAAGACCGCTCATTTCGACCTGGACCTGGATATCCAGGAGTCCACCGAAGGCATATGGGCCACCCTGGGTTATGCCCAGGACCTGTTCGAAGCTGGCACTGTGCAACGCATGGCGCGCCACTGGCAGAACCTGCTGCAGGGGATGGTTGCCAACCCGCGGCAGCAGCTCAGTCAGTTGAGCTTGCTGGACGCGGCCGAACAACAACAGATCCTGCAACTCTGGAACCGCACGGATTCTGGCTTCTCGGCCGAGCGCTGGGTGCACGAATTGTTTGCCGATCGCGCCCGGGAAAACCCGACGGCGGTGGCGGTGAAGTTCGACGCACAAACCCTGAGCTACGGCGAACTGGATCGCCAGGCCAACCGTCTGGCTCATGCCCTGATTGCCCGTGGCGTCGGCCCGGAAGTGCGCGTGGCCATTGCCATGCCGCGCAGTGCCGAAATCATGGTGGCGTTCCTGGCGGTGATGAAAGCCGGTGGCGTGTATGTGCCGCTGGATATCGAGTACCCGCGTGATCGCTTGCTGTACATGATGCAGGACAGCCGCTCGAAATTGCTGCTGACTCATTCTGCAGTGCAGCAGCGGTTGCCGATCCCGGAGGGCCTGGAAGCCTTGGCGGTGGATCAGGTGCACGCCTGGTCAAGTTATAGCGAAACAGCACCGAATGTGGCGCTGGATGGCGACAACCTCGCCTACGTGATCTACACCTCCGGTTCCA
>NZ_SPKN01000035.1:130785-144234 GCF_023127765.1 Pseudomonas sp. W15Feb34 | reverse complement strand
GATTGGCCTCAGTTTAAGGCATGGAGGTGTCTACGAAACCCGGGGCGATTCAAGGACCCGTACCGGATCATCCTCGACAAGATACTTGCCGAAGCCCAAGTCAAATGTCGCACGGTCATAGAAACCCACAGCGCAGCGGCCGTTTGCTTCTTCGTTCAGCAAAACGTCGGTGTTGGCATTATCAATCCATTGACGGCCTTGAGTTTTGCCAGTCAGGGTGTGTGCTTGCGGCGGTTTTCGATTTCGATACCATTTTCCGTCAACCTCATCACACCGTTGTATCGGCCACAGACGTCAGTAGCAATGTCCTTCATTGATGAGATGAAGTTGAGCTCCGGTGAATTACGCCAACAGCTTCATACTTTGCTGGGGTAGCGATGATGTTCATGACAAGTCGTCCACATGTGGGAGGACAAGGATGGCCAACCAGAGCAACGGTCGATAACCGGCCCAGACAGTTGCCTCGACGACTCATGCTGGCGACTACATTGTTCGCTTTCAAAAAGCTGCGCCAATCGGAGCTGCTGTATATGCAAGCCGACTCTTTCGCCAGCGGTTGTGGCGATACCGCATGCGCCAGAGCATGAGTCGACGAGGAAACTGCTGGGATAACGCACCGATGGAGCGCGTATTTCGCAGCTTGAAAACAGAATGGATACCGACCGTGGGCTATCGAACTGCGCAGGAAGCAAAGCGCGATATCAGCCATTTTTTGATGCATTGGTACAACTGGATTCGGTCTTATCAATTCAACGATGGGTTGGCACCAGCGTAGGCCGAGGAAAAACTTAACGTCGCGTCCGGGATTAGTTGGCCACTACACACGTCGACGTTGACCAGGTAAGGCATGCATTGGAGATGATGCGGTAGCTGACTCCTACCGTCTCCTTTTCCTACAGCCCAATGAATTACCCTGCTTTGACAAGCTAATCCAACGCGACTAACTTTCATGGCGTGATGCGTTCATGCGCTCGCGCTACACAGCGTTTCTATGTCTCCACCACGTTTTTCGTGGCACCGGTGTGACTAACAGCTAGCAAATGACTGTTAATCATTGGGTCCCTGGTTCGAGTCCAGGTCGTGGAGCCATGTCTAGTCCTGAAATAGATTTACACCTGTTTCAGTCTCAAAACGCCCGATGCACCGCATCGGGCGTTTTGTATTTCAGGGACAGGTGTGGCCGTTCCCCGTTGTAGATCAGCACCGACTCATCCACCATTTTCACTGCGTCCGCCAGATTTTTAGGGCGATACAGCAGGAACTCGGTCTTCAAAATGCCGTTTATCCTCTCCGCCAGAGCATTCTGGTAGCAGTCATAGCCGTCGGTCATTGAGCATCTGATGCCATGACTAGCGTGCAAACGTTGATAACGTTCAGAGCAGTATTGGGCTCCGCGGTCTGAGTGATGGATCAGTGGCAGCGTGCTTCGGCGTTCACCAACTGCCTTTTCCATCGCCTTGACCACCGACTCGGTATGCAAGCTCTCATGCACATGATGGCCTACGATCTTGCGCGAGTAGGCGTCTGTCACCAGACTCACATAAACCACGCTTTCCTGTGTCGGCAGATAGGTTATGTCTGCAACCCAGACCTGCTCTGGCCTATTGGCCACAATCTGCTCCTGACCCGCTTTGAGCAGGTTAGGATGGCGGCGAAAGCGGTGATGGCTGTCTGTCGTTTTGTGGTAAGCCCGTTTGCGCACAACCAGCTCTCGAGCGTTGCGCAGGATGCTAAACAGGCGGTCTCTGCCGACCCGCACTGATGCGCCGACTTCGACGCTCATCAGGTAATGCAGCTTGCGCGTGCCTATCCGTGGCTGGCGGCGGCGCTTTTCAAGAACAAAGTCCATGACTTCTTGATCTTGACGAGCCCTCTCGTCGAAAGCCCGATTGCGTTGGTAATACGCTTGGCGCGAAATGCCCATGAACAGGCAAGCCCTGGTGACGCTCAGGCCTTGGATTTGCCCTTGCGAGAGGACTTGCCGGGTCGCTTTTTTACGATGGAAACACCGTAGTCATTCTTCAGAACATTCACGACGGCTTCGAAGAATTGCGCTTTCTGATTGCTTAGCGCCAGCTGTTCTTCGAGCTCTTTGATCCGCTGCTCGGGGGTCAGCGGGAGGGTTGGCTCGGTCATGGACCTGCTCCTCGGTTCTCGAATTGAGGCGCCTTGGCTCCAGTCCTGCCGGCCATGCTTGCGTAGCCAGACCAGTACCGTGGACCGGCCCTGAATGCCGTAGCGCCGTTGAGCCTCTTTATAACTCAACTCGCCCTTTTCGACCTGGTCTACGACCGATAATTTAAAGGCTAGCGTGTAGTCACGCTGGCTCCGCCTTTTGCCCGAATCCATTGACTCCTCCTGAATATAGGCCAGAAGGCGTAAACCTTATTCAGGACGGGACACCAGATAGATAAAAGCCTGCAGAGATGCAGGCTTTTTTATCTGGGATTTGGCCCGTCAACCCAAAGCGGGCCAGAAGAAATCAAAAACCTGGGCGTGCCTCAGTTAGCAGCGTTCTCACGAGCAGCAAGCTCCCGCCGCGGCAACCGCCCATTAAGCACGACGTACGCCACCAACCCAATCAGCAGCCCCCAAAACGCCCCGCCAATCCCGAACAACGTGATGTTGGCGGCCGCTGCCAAAAAGGTAATCAGCGAAGCCTCACGGGAGCTGGCATCGGCCATGGCGCCGGCCAGGCTGCCGCCGATAGTGCCGAGCAGGGCGAGCCCGGCCAGGGTGGTGATGAAGGTGGCCGGAAAGGCCATGAACAGCGCGGCGAGGGTCACGCCGAAGACCCCGACGAGGATGTAAAAGATGCCCGCCGCTATCCCAGCAATCCAGCGCTTGGAGGGCTCTTCGTGGGCTTGCTTTCCGGTGCAGATGGCGGCGGTGATCGCCGCGATATTGAACGCGTGCGAACCAAAGGGCGCCATAAGCAAGGAGCCCAGCCCGGTGATGGTCACGATAGCGTTGGCACTGGTGTTGAACCCATCGTTGCGCAGCACCAGCATGCCGGGCATGTACTGGCCGGTCAGGGTGATCAGAAACAGCGGCAGCGCGACGCTGAGCAAGGCGTTGAGCGAGAACTCAGGCCGAGTGAACACGGGCGCCGCCAGTTGCAGTTCCAGGCCCGACAAGTCGACCCGTCCCTGAGCCAGCAAGAAGGCCAGCCCCAACGCCAGAATACCCACAACCGCGTAGCGTGCGGTCAGGCGTTTGAGCACCAGGTAGGCAACAATCAGCAAGCCGACCAGCATAGGGTCAAGGCTCATGCCGCCGAAAGCACCTATGCCGAACTGCAACAGAATACCGGCGAGCAACCCGGCGGCCACGCCTGGCGGGATCAGCCGGATGACTTTTTCGAAATAGCCGGATAAGCCCAGCAGAACGAAGGCCGCGCCCGAGATCATGTAGGCGCCCACCGCTTCGGCATAGGGGGTAGTGGACAGGGCCACCACCAGAAAGGCTGCCGCCGGTGTCGACCAGGCGGTGATGACGGGGGTGCGGGAAACCCAACTGAGAAACAGCCCGGTAACTCCCACACCGATCGACACCGACCACACCCAGGATGCCGTCAACTCAGGGCTCAGCCCGGCGACCTTGGCGGCCTGGAATACCAGGATGAAGGTGCCGCCATAGTTGACGATGACCGAGATCAGGCCGGCCACAATCGGCGGGAGGAGGTCGCTGAGTCGAACAGATGAGTGGGATGTTGACGTAGGCATGGCGTTACGGTGCTCCTTGCTAATGGCGATGCGCAGAGTCTACGGATAAACTGGCCTGCTCATTCCGGCCAATTTATTAATACAGAGCAGACCGCATGGCGCACACCTTCGAGCTCGAAACACTGAAAATCCGGCTCAACGATGCCGAGTTTCAGCGGCTGGATCTGCATCAGCGGATCCAGCGCGCCCTGCGTGCATTGATTCTGGAGGGGGCCCTCGATGCTGGCCTGAAGCTGCCGGCGACCCGGGTGCTGGCCAAAACGCTCGGTGTTGCCCGCGACACGGTCGAGAACGCCTACGTGCATTTGCATCGCGATGGCTTCATTGTGCGGCGCGAAGGCTCGGGCAGTTATGTATCGGCGGCTGTGGGCGCAGAGTTACGCGGGGCTGCGCGCCGGCGCATGAAAACACAAGAAACCCAGCGCAGCGATGTGGCGCCAGGGTCGGGCTTGAGCCGGCGCGGCCGGATGATATTCGACACCGGTGGCGTGACCGATCAACAGGCGGTCAAGGCCTTTGCCACAGGGCTGCCGGAAACCCGTACCTTTCCTGTCGATATATGGGAACGCCTGCAACGCCAGGCCATGAAGGACTACCGGGGTAACGTCCTGTTGCATGGCGACCCGCAAGGCGCCGAGGCTTTGCGCAAGGCGATTGCCACCTACCTGAACCTCGAACGCGGTGCCAAATGCTCACCCAGCCAGGTTCTGATATTGAGCAGTACTCGCCAGGCCCTGTACCTGTGTGCCCAACTATTAGTGGACGCCGGCAAGCCCATCCTCCTGGAAAACCCCGGTTACTACGGTGCCAAGAAGGCTTTTGAAGCGGCCCAGACCCAGGTGGTGTCCATTGACGTCGATGCCGCGGGCATACGCACCGACCTGTTGCGGGCAGACCGCAGCGGTGCCAATTGCGTCTATGTGACGCCTTCGCATCAATACCCCACCGGCGCCACGTTAGCGCTGGAGCGCCGGTTGGAGCTGATCAACTGGGCGGCCGAGCAGGGCAAGTGGATCCTCGAGGACGACTATGACAGCGAGTTCCACTACGACGGGCCGCCGATTGCCTGCGTTCAGGGCCTGGACCCGTACCAGCGCACGATCTACCTCGGCACCTTCAGCAAAACGCTTTATCCCGGATTGCGGATGGGCTACATGGTGCTGCCTGCCGAACTGGTCAACGCCTTCACCTATGCACGAAGTATCATGGACGGTCACACGCCACAGATCCTCCAACTGACGCTGGCGCGCTTCATGGAGGGCGGCCACTACCACGCCCATGTCCGAGCCATGCGCAAACTTTACGCCGCGCGCCGTGCCGTCATGCTCACCGCCATCGGCAAACACTTGAAGGGAATTGCCACAGCCTTGTGCCCCCATGGCGGGCTGCAGATGCCCTGCCTTTTGGCCGATGGCTGGTCGGAGGCAAACACCATCCGCCAAGCTGCCAGCGCAGGCGTGCAGTTGCCCGGCCTCAGTCGGCTGTATGCCGGCGAGGAGAAGAAACAAGGTTGGCTGTTGGGGTATTCATCCTTGACCGCCCATGAAATCGAAACAGCCATGCGGCGGCTGGCCAGAGCAATAGGCTCGTAGGAGCGAGCTTGCTCGCGAAAAACGCACAGGCGCCGCGTTCATTCAGGAAGCACGCGTTATCGTTGACGTTTTTCGCGAGCAAGCTCGCTCCTACAGAGTTCATTGAGCGGCATGACGTATCTAAAGCCTGCTCGGAGTTTGAACCGCAGGCAGGATGTAGTCGAACCATTGCGCAAGGTTCGAGCCTGATAGCCGCTGCAGCTCATCGACATCCATCAACTCATCCTCACCGGCGTTGTAGCACTGGTCACCGCTGCGCCTGTCATCGGGATAGACCATAAAACCACCGCGCCCGTCAGGGCAGTCGGGCAGATACACCGAGGACAGGTCGCGTTGCTCATCGAGGTGCGCATTCAAGCGCGCGATATAGATACCCATCGAAACGGCCACACCAATAACCAGCACCACGCAGGCGACCAACTGGCTGGCATAACTGGCGCCTATCTCATCACGACGCACGGGCGACATCACACGACCCTGTCTGCTCAACATTCTGGCCAACCAGAAACCAACCATTGCCTCCCATGCGTACCAACTGCGTTTGCTGTGGAAGGATGCCCACCATCAGCGCGAGGAAAATCACGGCTAACAGCACCCCTTTGATCATCGAATACAGGTTCATGACGGTGACGAGCTCTGGATAAGAAGAGCCTTAGCCTAAGCCGCACGGGGTTAACGTCAGGTAAACATCACGGGAAACCGCCCGACTTCCGCTATCCTTCACACCGCTGCGCACTGCCTGCCCGAGGGGTTTTTTCCGTGCATATTCATCTGCTGTTGGTCGAGGACAACCTGGACCTGGCCACCACCGTCATCGAGTACCTGGAGATCAGCGGCATCGTCTGCGATCACGCCAGCAATGGCCAGGCCGGGCTCAACTTGGCGCTCAAGCAACATTACGACGTCATTGTGCTGGACATCATGCTGCCGCGCCTGGACGGCCAGCAGGTGTGCGCACGGTTGCGCCAGCAAGGCATCCAGACCCCCATCCTGATGTTGACCTCGCTGGATGCGTTGCCGGACAAGCTCGCCAGTTTTGCTGCGGGAGCCGACGACTATCTGGTCAAGCCGTTCGAGCTCGCCGAACTGGTGGCGCGGATTCGAGCCTTGAGCCTGCGGCGCAGCGGCCAGACCAGCCGTCTGCAAGTGGACGACCTGGTTATGGAGCTGACCACCCGCAAAGTCAGCCGGGCAGGGCAGGAGCTGCATCTTTCACCCATCTGCTGGGCCTTGCTGGAGCACTTGATGCGCGCCAGCCCCGAGCCAGTTCCCCGGGAGCGTCTGGAAAGCAAAATCTGGGGCGATGAGCCGCCCGACAGCAATACCCTCAAAGTGCATATGCATCGGCTGCGCAAGGCGGTAGACAAACCGTTTGGCCGGCCATTGATCCACACTCTGGCGGGTGTTGGCATTCAGGTAAAACCCCATGCGTAATGGCCTGAGCTTGAAGTGGGTGATCAGTGGCAGCTTCCTGTTACTGATTGCCGTGGTGCTGGTGATCTACAGCAAGCTGCTGCCTGAATTTACCGTGCGCGGCCTGTTCTACACCGCCAGCGCGATGATGGAGGAGGAGGCCCAATATTTTGTCAGGCACTACAAGCAAAATCCGGCCACGCCGACGCCGCACAATTACTTCTATACCAGTGTCATCGGCAAGGAGGCGTTGCCGCAGGATGTGCGCGAGTTGCTGAATGCACCGCCAAACCTGTCTTTCGGCGCGGTGAATATCTTCGGCGATCTCTACTCTGATGACGACGACGCGCCGTTCCATATAATCCTCGAACAGCCTCTGGGCGACGGCAAAACCCTCTACATGTATGACATCGACCACGATAAGGAAGTAGGGGGTGAGGTCGAGACGCCATTGTCCGACGCCTACTTTGACCAGGTACTGGAAAGCGTCCAGCTCATCAGCCTGGCAGTATTCGTGCCGGCGCTGATCATCATCGCGCTGTTGGTGTGGTGGTTGGTGCGTCCGCTGGGACGCCTGATCCAATGGTCCAGTACCTTGAACAATTCTGACGCCCTGGCCAGCGAGCGGCCGGGCTTCAACTTCAAGGAGTTCAATCGGCTGGCCGACGCACTGGCCGATAGTGTTGAACAAGTGCAGGCCGCCAGCCAGCGAGAAGGCCGCCTGTTGCGCTACACCAGCCATGAACTGCGCACGCCCCTGGCGGTGCTCAAGGCCACAATCGAACTGTTGGCCCTGCAGTCGGGCGGTGCCCTGCCACCCTCGTTGCAGCGCATAGAACGCTCGGTGATGAACATGCAGCTGATCGCCGAGACATTGCTGTGGATGAGCCGCGAGCGTCCCGAGCCACTGCCGGAAGAAGACGTTGACCTGAGCGAACTGGTGGGCGACCTGATTGAAAAACACCGCTACCTGATCGGTAACCGGGATATTGAGTTGAGCATCGACATCCACGACGGACCTTGCCGATTGCCTCCGACCGCCTGCCGCATCGTGATCGGCAACTTCCTGCGCAATGCCCTGCAATATGCTGAAGAAGGCACCGTAGAAATCAGCTTCAAATACCCCCGGCTGATGATCGCCAATCACATCAGGGAGACGGGGCCGCAGCAGGAGTCGGATGATTTTGGCTATGGTCTTGGGCTGCAGTTGATGCGGCAGTTATGCGCAAAACTGGGCTGGCAGATTGAGGTGATTCGTGAGCAACAGCGGTTTACGGTCATTCTTGATGTTGCGAAGTTGCGGGCTGGCGAGTTGTAAGATAGAGGCTGACTGCGCTCTGCTTGCGCTTGATCAGATAACGGGGATATCGGATGCGGCAGCATTTAAAGGACGTACACAACCAGCAAGTTACTGCCTGGCCTGACGATGTAGGTGGTCGCTGATTGCAAAAACCAAAAAAGCTAGGTTGATGCTATGGGCTCTGTTCATGGGCTGACATGATTCTTTCAAGAGTGTCTGGTACGCCGAAACAAATCTGATACCGACCGTTTGTGATGAAAGAAATGCACGATCAGATAGGCTGTAGAAACGTGAATCAATGCCACTGCTGTACTTCGCAACAACGCCTCTATTAATAGCATTTGTTGGTTGAAATACAGAAATAGAGAGTTCACCACGAGAATCAACGCACCCATTGCGATGACGAGACGATAGTTGCCTGCTACAAAAGCGGGCAGCAACACTGAAGCGCCTATGAATCCCCAAAGACCACTAAGAATGACTAATCCATCTACATACATGTTATCGCTCCTCCCGAGTAAGACGTCTTTATCGATTTCTGTTGCGATGTCAGCTATTACCTCATACGGCACGACGTTGTAATCCACGATTCCCACGCGCCAGTGCATAACCACTGACACGCAAGAAGGGCGAGGGCGTTACAACGTCTGCACAATGACCTGGCTTTTCAAATCGTTGACCATGTCTTCAATCGCCGGCTGCATGGCCGCAAAATCTTCCGGGGTGCAGAGAATCTCTGGCTTGCTAAACACATATTGGCGCGTGATCAGCACCGTATTGGCCTTCTTCACATAGGTCGAGCGATAGTCGAAGCCTGCCTGTTTCACCGACACAGCCTTGGGCACCGCGAGGATCTTCACCTTGGCCGGGAACTCCAGGCGCGCTACCTCTGTGATCTCACTTGAGAGGCAAGTGAAGGCCTGAGTACGTTCCTTTTCGACGATCAAGGAAAACACGCTCTGGCCAATACCGCCGGCCAGGCTGGAGAGGGTAGGCACTCCGGTCGGGCCAGGCAGGTTCACCAGGTTGCTGGTGTGGCCTTTAATCGCGAATTTGAAGGTATTGGCAGTGCCGTCCAAGGCGTCAGTTTCGATCAACCCGCTGCCGGATTGCCCATACATGCTCAGAATCTGCTGCACCAACTGATTACGGTCGGCCGGCTGCATGGCCTTGAGCATGAAGCGGTTAAACTCCGCGCCCCAACCGTCGATGGTGGAGTCATTGGTAAAGTCTGCAGCGCCTTTGGCGTTGACCTTGAACGCGATGGTTGTGTTCACTTTGCCAGGCTGGCCGGACGGCGTTTGTGTACGTTCACCGGTCTGTGTCAGCAACACCGGTTTGCCGAGTTCGGGCAGAGGCAGGTAGCCAGCGGCGATGGGCGTTGCGGTGGAGTCCAGGTACAGATCGAGGCTGGGTACATAAGTGATCACATGGTTGAGCACGCCCAGGGTCGGTACCTTGGGCAGTACGTAGGCGTTGTCGGCGTTGATCAGGGCGGGCGAGCTTTCAATGGCGACGGCTTTGAGCAGCGCTTCAAGCAGGGCCACATGGTCCTTGCAGTCGCCATAGCGGTTATCCAGCACCGCTTGCGCTGAATGCGGCACCACGCCACCCGCTCCGACGTACACGGCCACATAGCGGATGTTCTTGCGTACCCAATCACTCAGCACCAGGGCCTTGCTGCGTGGGCTGTCGAGGTTGGCGGTGAGTTCCTTGGCCAGTTGGGTCATGGCCGGGGTCACTTCTACCTGTGCGCGTGCGGCGTAGGCTTGGGCAAACTGTTTGTAGTCGGTGAACGTCGATACGGCCAGCAGTTGCCCGTAGTCGGTGTAGGCAACGGAGCCTTCTTCCACGCGGTTCTTCTTGGTTTGTTCCAAGTCCCAGCGGTACACCGTTCGCCCGTTGGCGTTGGCTGGCGTGGACGCCTTGAAACCCCGTGAGTCGGCGTACAGCTTCATTTCGGCGGGCATGTCGTAGCTCAGGCGCACCTGTTCATTCTGGTAGAAATCCGGCGAGAAAAGGTCCTCGAACTGCCCTGGAAACAACGGCGTATTGCGATGGCGCTGGTACCGCAGCACCATCCGATCGCCCACTTGCAGCTCCGGGAAGATCACCACCTTGACCCGCGAGTCCTGGAACATCGGCGCCTGGGCAGACTCAAGCTCCTGCTGCTCCTTGATCCGGTCGGGTGTTACCACGACTTTGCGGCCATCGGGTTTGAGGGTGTAGGCCTCGACGATATCCAGGGTTTCGAGGGTGCGATTGTAGGTGACCGAGCGCTGGGCGTTGGAGGTGATCGCGCGCTCTTCATTGATCCGCATAACCCGTTCGACATCCAGTACAAAGCTGCCGTCGGCATTCACGACGTAGGACTGAATATTTTTTTCGTGGGTCAGGGAAAGGTCGGTGTAATCGGCACGGGCTTGCGTCGTCAACAGCGCGCAGACCATGACTGCCAGCACACTGAACAGGCGTAACGCAGAGAACGGGAGGCTTTGCATAGAGATCCTTCTGAGCTAGGGGCGCGCCGTTTCACCGGGGCGTATGTTCCTGAATATGCCGATGGACAGGACTCGCAAGCGCTTCGCCTACTCAATTGGCTGACGTTCAGGGGTTATGAAGATTTTTTCAGGTTTCTCTCGCACGCTATGGGGGCCGAGATTTTCCTTTGAGTAAGACGTTTTCGAATGATTTTATTTAGCCCTGATTAATCAAAAAGTTAAACGCCTCGATTATGGTCATGGAGCGCAGGCGTGTTTTTTTGACGGGTCGATGATTTTTTTCCATTCGTTTTATTCCAAACAGGTCTTTTACCGAAAAATCAGGCCCATGCTTTATTGGTCCAAGCGGGCGGCGGCCTTGGGCAATGCGGTCTTCTAAGCGGCAATCAAGCAACCATTGTTTGAGTTAGCGGTGCCTTCAAAAGGATCAACCCATGGCATTCACCACTCTGATACTCGACGCGCCCGGTCCGCCGCTGCTCTATGAGGAAATCGATCGATTCCTTGAACTGGGCTTGGCGGTCGTCCTTAACCTGTATTACTTCACCGATAAACACAGCATCCAGCAGCACTACGGCGCACGCATCGGGTATGCCGATATCAACGGCCACGACGAGCGGGGTTTTATCGCAGCGGTGGATCAGGCTGGGGGTTACAGCGTGTTCAAGACGCGCTTGAACATCCCGCTGGGCGGCGAACTGATTCGCGCCGCCAGCTCACCCGGGTTGCCCACACCGCTGCGCGCCATCGCCCAGGCCGGGACCGGTCTCAACCATATCGACCGACAGGCGTGCGAGCAGGCGGGAGTGACGGTTCTGCATACGCCGGGTTCCAACGCGACTGCTGTCGCTGAATACGTGTTGGCCCAGGCGTTGTTTCTGTCTCGGGATCTGGACCACTACAACGCGCAAACCCACCAAGGCCACTGGTCAAAAGGCACCTTGGCGCCTGCTGCTGAATACGCCGAACTCACCCTCGGGCTGGTGGGCACCGGCAGCATTGCCCAGCAGGTGGCGTGCAAAGCCAGCGCCTTGGGGATGAAGGTGATTGCCACCGGGTCCGAGCGCTTTACCGAGCAGGAGGCGCGCCGCCTCGGGCTGCAACGCAGGCAAACCCTGGAACAGTTGCTGGATGAGGCCAATATCGTTTCGATCCATGTGCCGTTCACCCCGCAGACTCGCGGCTTATTCGGCAGCGCCGAGTTCAAGCGGATGCGCCAGGGTTCGATACTGATCAATACCGCTCGCGGTGGCATCGTCGACGAGCAGCAACTGGCCGCCTTCATGATCCGGTTTCCCCGGCATATCAAGGCGGTCGCCATTGACACCTTCGCCCTGGAAAAAGACCGTTTCAGCTCGCCGTTGGCGGGCATTGCCGGTGCGCAATTGACGCCGCATATCGCCGGCAATACCTCCACCGCAATCCGCACCGCTTCGCAGCGCATCGTCGACCACATCCACGCGTTCAGTCACGCCTTGCAGATGCCGTGTCGCTGATACCGCCTGTGCCGGCTGAGGGGCTAAGCGAGCTTCACATTCATGGTGATGTGGGCAGTGAAGACCTTGACGCCGCCCGCATCGAAGATCTCTACCGGCACGATCTTGTCGCCCGCGGTCTGCCAATCGATAGCGCTGCCATCGGCGACGGCGCGGATATCGGTTTTCGCCTTGGCCAGGTATTCCACGCTCATGCCCTTGGGAATCCAGCGTGCGCCAGCGGGGATCGACGCATCGGTCATCATGCCGCCGGCCAGTTCGGCGGCGTTGCACAGCGCAATGGCATGCACCGAAGCCAGGTGGTTGGTGATTTCCTTGCGAAACGGCACGGTGACCACTGCATGGTTGGGCTTGAGTTCCGCGATCTCGGGAGTGATGGTGCTGAAGTAGGGTGCCATCTGGCACGCCAGGTTGCTGAATGCGGCAGGACCTACGCTATTGAACATGCTCAGTGCTTGGCTCATACGAATATCCTCAAGGTTTAATTGCGGAATAATATTCCGTAACAGAACAATATTCTGTAGATTCCGTGCCTGTCAACCCGAGCTTTCTCTGGCGGTCGCTCAGCCTATAAACTGTTTTGATTTGGCGTTCCCCCCCATGCACTCCATCGATCTCATCGAGCGCACCTTCCCCGGCAGGCGCAGCGACCTCAAGCGCACCATCCTGCGTGAGGCGTTGGCCTGTTTTAACGAGGCAGGCATCGAGGCGACCAACATCGAGACCATCCGTGCGCGCTGCGACACCAGCGTGGGCGCTATCTATCACCACTTCGGCAACAAGGAAGGGCTGGTCGCCGCGCTGTTCTTTGCTGCGCTGGAAGACCAGGCCAGCCTGCGTGACCACTACCTGCAAGCGGCGGATACGGCCCACGCCGGTGTGGTCGGCCTGGTGTACAGCTACGTTGAATGGGTCACCGCCCAGCCGGACTGGGCGCGGTTTGTTTTCCAAAGCCGTTTTGCCGTGTCCAACGGCCCGTTCAAGGACGAGTTGATTGCGCGCAACAAGCAGCGCAACCAGCAGTTGAAGGAGTGGATGGGCGGGGAAGGGCGCAAGGAACACTTCAGCCATTTGCCCGCAGAACTTATCCCTTCGTTGATCATTGGCGCGGCGGAAAGCTACTCCCGTGCGTGGCTGTCGGCGAAGGTCAAAAAGAGCCCCTTTGAGTACCGTGAGCTGCTGGCTGAAGCGGCGTGGAGCTCGATCAGCCAGCGTTAGTCATTCCTCCTCATCCCCCTGTGGGAGCTGTCGAGCTTTGGCGAGGCTGCGATAGCGATGGTTCAGGCTATGAAGGGTTAACTGTGCCGCCGCCTTCGCAGCCTCGCTGGGGCTCGACAGCTCCCACATTAGGGCGGTGCTGTTGTCGGGAGTTGTGTTTGTCGCAATGGCCCTGCCAATCGAGATCAACCCAGCACCGCTAAT
>NZ_SPKN01000035.1:107529-130720 GCF_023127765.1 Pseudomonas sp. W15Feb34 | reverse complement strand
CTCCCACATTTGGGCGGTGTTGTTGTCGGGAGTTGTGTTTGGCGCAATGGCCTTGCCAATCGAGATCAACTCAGCACTGCCAATCCCCTGTGGGAGCTGTCGAGCTTTAGCGAGGCTGCGAAAGCGGTAGTTCAGGCGATGAAGAGGGTGCCTGTGCCGCCGCCTTCGCAGCCTCGCTGGGGCTCGACAGCTCCCACATTTGGGCGGTGTTGTTGTCGGGAGTTGTGTTTGGCGCAATGGCCCTGCCAATCGAGATCAACTCAGCACCGCTAATCTCTGTGGGAGCTGTCGAGCCCCAGCGAGGCTGCGAAGGCGGTGGTTCAAACGATGAGCCTCTCGGCAATGCCTGCGCCTGATCAAGTTCCGTCTGGGGCTATACTGGCCTCCTTCCAACCCATCGAGATCCCCATGAGCACCTCCCTTTCCCTGGCGCCTGCACGCAAGCCTGCAGCGCCACTGATAGCCTTTATCATCCTGGTGGCGGGCGCCCTGTTCCTGCAAAACACCGTTGGCGCACGCCAAGTGTTGTTGCTGGTGGTCGGCGCCGCGCTGGGCCTGACGCTCTACCACGCTGCCTTCGGTTTTACCTCGGCCTGGCGCGTGTTTATCAATGATCGGCGTGGCGCCGGCTTGCGTGCGCAGATGGTGATGCTGGCGGTGGCGGTGCTGCTGTTTTTCCCGGCACTGGGCGCGGGCACTTTGTTCGGCCAGCCGGTCGTGGGCTTGGTGGCGCCGGCCGGTGTGTCGGTGGTGTTCGGGGCGTTTATCTTCGGGATCGGCATGCAGCTGGGTGGCGGCTGTGCATCGGGCACCTTGTTCACCGTGGGCGGCGGTAATGCGCGCATGTTGGTGACGCTGCTGTTCTTTATCTGTGGCTCGTTGATCGCCACCCACCATGTCGACTGGTGGTTTGCGTTGCCGTCGTTGCCGGCGGTTTCCATCGTCAAAAGTTTCGGTGTGCTGCCGGCGCTGGTCCTGAGCCTGGCGGTGTTCGCGCTGATTGCGGTGGCGACCGTGCGTCTGGAAAAGCGCCGTCACGGCCAGCTTGAACAAGGCGTGCACAGCGAGCATCAAGGGCTGCGTCGTTTTCTGCGTGGGCCCTGGCCGCTGGTGTGGGGCGCGATTGGCCTGGCGCTGCTCAACTACGCCACCCTGGCCCTGGCTGGGCGGCCGTGGGGCATCACCTCGGCGTTCGCGCTGTGGGGCGCCAAAGTGGCGAGCGGGCTGGGTGTGGATGCGGCGAGTTGGGCGTTCTGGCAGATGCCGGGCAATGCCAAGGCCCTGGCCGCGCCGGTCTGGGAAGACATCACCAGCGTCATGGATATCGGCATTGTCCTTGGCGCGCTGCTGGCCGCTGGCCTGGCCGGGCGTTTCGCTCCCAGCCTGAATATTCCGGCACGCTCGTTGATCGCCGCCGTGATCGGCGGCCTGCTGCTCGGCTACGGTTCGCGCCTGGCCTATGGCTGTAATATCGGCGCCTATTTCAGCGGCATCGCCTCGGGCAGCCTGCATGGCTGGGTGTGGCTGGTGGCGGCGTTTATCGGCAACGGCGTGGGCGTGCGCCTGCGGCCCTTCTTCTTTGCCGGCGAACGGCCCCAGGTGGCGTTGAGTGGTTGCTGAGCAGTCCGTCCACATTCGCCTGGCGCGCACGCAAGACGCCGGTTTGTTGCCCGCCATCGAGCAGTGCGCGGCTCAGGCGTTTCGCGCAATCGAAGGGCTGGCCTGGCTGGCGGATGCCGCGTCGATTGGCGTCGAGTGCCATCGGCAGTGGATCGCGCTATCGACCTGTTGGGTGGTGGTTGATCACCACGACCAACCCCAGGGTTTCCTCAGCGCAGAACGCTTTGGCGACGATCTGCATATCCATGAAGTGTCCGTGGCCCGGCCGCTGCAAGGCCAGGGCTGGGGGCGCAGGCTGGTGGAAACGGCGATGAACCACGCCCGCGCCCAGCAACTGTATGCAGTGACCCTGACCACCTTTGTGCATGTACCGTGGAATGCACCGTTCTACCGGCGCCTGGGCTTCGCTACTCACAGTGATCCGCGTCTGGAAACGATCCTGGCGGATGAGTACGCCCATGGCTTCGAACCCGGCAGTCGTTGTGCCATGGCGTGCCCGGTGACATGTCCGAATCCGTCCTGAAGTAGTCTGCCTTGCGCCTGTCGTGCGCTGTGGGTTGTCCTTACCATGGCTTGCATCGTTCACCCACTGATGCAAGCCAAAAGGACTGCCCATGAGCCGTAAAGCCCTGATCGTTATCGACGCCCAGCACTCGTTCCGTCATTCAACCTATTGGTCCGAAAATGACCTGCCCGACTATCTGGAAAAACAGCAGGCCCTCATCGATGGTTGTGTTCAGCGGGGCATCCCGGTGGTACAAGTCTTCCATGTTGAAGACCAGGGGCATTTCTCCATGCAATCGGGCAACGTCAGGGCACTGAGCGAGCTGTCGATCAATCCGCAGTTGGTGATCCACAAGCGCTACCACAGTGCCTTTGCGGGTACGCCCCTGGCCGCTCGCCTGGTGGAGATGGGCGTCGCCACGCTGATCATCAGCGGCATCCGCACCGAGCAATGCTGCGAGACCACCACGCGGCAGGCTTGCGACAGTGGCTTCAAGGTGGATTTTGTCAGCGAGGCGACGCTGACCTTCCCGATGACCCACGCGCGTAGCGGCCGGGTCTATACGCCGGCCGAGATTCGCGAACGCACGGAGCTGGTCCTCGATGACCGCTTCGCCCGCATCGTGACGGTCGCCCAGGCCCTGGCGGGGTGAATCGATGAGTGTGCCGGTGCTGTTTGTGCTGTTGCCAAACGTACTGATGCTCGACCTGGCCGGGCCTGCCGAAGTGCTGCGTCTGGCCGCCCAGGTCGATGACCCGGCGGTGGTGGATTTCGACTTGCAGTACGTCAGCCCGGTGGCAACGCTGCACACCTCCATCGGTTTGCCGCTGACGGGGCTGGCGCCACTGCCACCGACCTTGGCCCCCGGCACCCTGGTGGTCTTGGTGGGCTCCACGATGAAGGTCAGCAAGGCGCACCAGCAGGCGTTCGAGTCGGCCAGCAAGCGGCTGACCCACTGGTTGAAAAACGTCTTCGCACCCTCGGCTGAACGCCTTATCTGCGTATGCGCCGGCGCGTTGAGTGCCGCCAGCGCCGGATTACTGGATGGCCGCCAATGCACCACGCACCACTCGTTATGCACCACCTTGCAAGCCATGGCGCCCAAGGCCCGGGTCCTGGAAAACCGCTTGTACGTGACCGATGGTCCGGTCAGTTGCAGCGCCGGTGTCACGGCCGGTATCGACCTGATGCTGCACCTGGTCGCCGAGCTGGCCGGGCCACGGCTGGCGTGTGCGGTAGCGCGGGACATGGTGGTGTACCTGCGCCGCAGCGGCAGCGACCCGCAGTTGTCGCCCTGGATAACCGGGCGTAATCACCTGCATCCGGCGGTGCATCGGGTGCAGGACGCCATCGCCGCGGCGCCCTGTGAGGACTGGACCGTAACCCGCATGGCCGCCCTGGCCTGCACCGGCAGCCGCCACCTGGGGCGCTTGTTCCAGGAGCATGTCGGTATCAGCCCGCTGGACTACCTGCACCGCCTGCGCCTGGCTGTGGCCCGTGAACTGCTGGCCGAGTCGGACTTGGGCATTGAAACCATCGCCGAGCGCGCAGGCTTTGGTTCGGCGCGTCATCTGCGGCGCATCTGGGGCAAGTATGAAGCGGCCACCCCTTCAGCCATGCGCCTTACTCAGCAGGCGTCTCGGGGGACGTGACCGGTTCCTGGCCGGCCTCGGTCGCCAGCTTCAAGCGGTCGGCCTTGCTGATGTATTTGTCTTTGCTTTTCGGCGCCAGTTTGGCGCTGGCCTTTTTGGCTTTGGCCTTGAAGAGCTGCTGAAGTTTTTTCTGGCGGTTCATGTCGCGGAGCCTGAGAGGGAAAGGCGCGGATGATACCAGTTTCAGCAAATGTGGCCGGGCCCTGGGTCGCTTTTTAGCGCTGATCTGTGCATTGAATCGTCCTTCGTTTCGCCAATAATCGGGCCGAGTATCCAGCGCAAACGGAAAAGCCCCGATGAGCATTCACACCCGTACTAAACGCATGACTGTCCCTCAATTGGTCGCCATGAAGGGGCAGCAGAAAATCGTCTCCCTCACCGCCTACTCCAGCGCTATGGCCAAGCTGATCGATCCGATCGTCGACTTCATCCTGGTGGGTGACTCCACGGCCATGGTCGGCTATGGCCGGGCGTCGACCCTGAGCATGCAACTGGAAGAAATCATCGGCCACACCCGGGCGGTGGTCGACAGTACACGCTTGGCCTGTGTGATCGCCGACATGCCGTTTGGCAGTTACCAGGAGTCGTATGAGCAGGCTTTTCGCAACTGCGCCCAGGTGCTATCGCGCACCGGTTGCGATGCGGTCAAGCTGGAGGCCAATCAGGCCCTGGCCGGTACCGTGGAGTTCCTGGTTGCACGGGGTGTACCGGTGATGGCCCACGTGGGGCTGATGCCGCAGTTCGTCAACGTCATGGGCGGGTTCAAGGCCCAGGGGCTGACCGCTGAAACCGCTGCGGTGATTGCTGCCGATGCCCGCGCCAACCTGGAAGCGGGGGCTTTCAGCCTGCTGCTGGAAGGGGTGGCCGAAGGTGTCGCCCGGCAGATCACCCTGGACTCAAGCCAACCCACCATTGGCATCGGCGCATCGCCTGCGTGTGACGGCCAGGTGTTGGTCACCGAGGATGTGCTGGGCCTGGGCGGCGGCTCGATGCCGCGCTTCGTCAAGCAATACGCTGATGTGGGGGCGGTGATTCGCGATGCCTGCGAGCGTTTCGCCGACGATGTGCGCCAGGGTCGTTTTCCCGAAGACCGGCACTGCTACGGGCTTTGATGCAACGCCTGGGCCAGTAGTTGGACGGCCAGGGCAATGTCCTTGCTCCAGTCGAGTGTGTAGCTCAGGCGCAGGTGATCTGGCCAGGCGCCTTGCTGGCTGAACAGTTCGCCGGGGGCGATGACGATGCGCAGGCTTAGCAAGTGCGCGAACACCTGGCGCATATCCACCGGGCGGCTGGCCCGGAGCCAGAAGCTTGCGCCGCCATGGGGTTCGACCACCTGCCATTGGCCATTGCCGTGGGTTAACAGCAGGGCTTTGAGCTGCGTCATGCGCGCCAGTAACCGTGCGCGCAACGCCTTCAGATGGGCGTCGATACGCTTGGACGCAAACAGCTTGGCGATGGCTTTCTGGCGGATCGGCGAGAGGCGAAAGCCGCGCTCCAGGAACAGCTGTTGCAACGATGAGGCATGTCCGCGACACAGCACATAGCCGTAGGGTGCCTCCGAGCCGATGACTTTGTCGAAGGTCGAAAACACCAGCAGTTTGTGCGGGGCGGCGTAGTCGCGATAACGCGCCGGTTGCGGGCCAAAGTACAGCTCGCCGTAGGTGTCGTTTTCGAACAGCCAGATATCCCGCTCGGCCAACCATTCGCAGATCTGCTGTTTATCCTGTGCGGGCATCACACCGCCCTGGGGCATATTCACCGTCGATGACAGCACCGCCAGGCGGATCGGCTCACGCTTGAGCAGCGTGTTCAGAGCGCCCAGGTCAAAACGCCCATCTGCGCCGAGGGGCATCTCGATCACACGGATTTTCGCCGCCTGCAATTGCCGCAGGATCGCCCACGAACACGGCGACTCCACCAGTGCGAGCGTGCCCGCCAGGTTCAAGGCGTTGAGCGAGACCTCCAATACGCTGTGCAAGTCCGAGCCGATATACACCTGGTCGGCTTGCCAGTAATGGTCAGTAGAGCGGCTGTAGCGTTCGGCCAAGGCAGCGCGCAACTCGGGCTCGCCCATTGGCAGATACAGTGGTGCCAGCGAGCGCGGGTACTGCCGGGTCAGTTCACGCTCCACCATCAGCAAGGGTTGCTCCAGCGACAGCAGCATCGCCGGCGCGTCGCTGCTCAGGGCCAGCATGCCGGGTTGGCGTGCGTTGGCGAAGACCTGGTCGAGCAGGGGAGATGAGCTTGGGTTGATGGTGGCAGCCAAGCCTGGGACGATGAAAAAACCGAGCTTGGGCCTGGCCTGGATCCGCCCTTGTTCCTCAAGCAATGCATACGCGTACTTGGTGGTCGACACCGACACGCCCAGGCGCAGGGCCAGTTGGCGCAGGGACGGCAATTTGCGTTCGCCGTCGGCAGGGCAGGCCTCGATCAGCTCGATGAGGTAGCGGTACACCGCCTGATAGGCAAAGGTGTCTTTGCTTCTTTTCATACTTATTTGAACCGCTATTCTGTAGGAGCGAGCTTGCTCGCGAAGCACTTCAGCACGCCACGTTTTACCTGGAAGCGCGCGTTATCGTTGAGATTTTTCGCGAGCAAGCTCGCTCCTACATCATCAAACCCTGATCAACGTGCCAAAAACTGGCTGATCAACGTGATCACCTGCTGCTGGATAATCGGTCGTGGCCGTGCACCCGGCCCATCCTGACAAATGATGCTGTCGCCGGGCACATCCGCGTCGAGCACCGCCGCCGCGCCCGGTTTGCATTGCGACATAAAGCTGAAGTGATTGGCGTCGCGGATCTCCACGTACTGCGTCGAGGCGTTTGGCAACCGTTTGGCCATGTCGGCCGATTCCATCTGCGCCGGCAAATCCGCTGACGGTACACCGGCGGCGATCACCAAGGCCCGCACCGGCAGCGCCGCCAGACTTGCATCGGTAAACCCGCGCGACAGGCCCAGGTCCAAAGACACCACGGCGCTGACGCGCTTGTCGCTCAAGTCCGCCGCCAATTGCTCCTTCCCGTTCGCAGTGCCTTCAGGGTTCATCTCACGGTAGGCGGTACACGCGACCAACGTCGGATGAGCGCTGCAGTCCCGGGCAAACAGCGCCGGGTCAAAACGCGCACCGGCCGTCTCCATCACCGTCCAGCCCCCCAGGGAATGCCCCACCACGGCGATCCGGCCGCTATCCACCGCACCGAATGGCTCGGGCTGGGCCAATAGCGCATCAATGGCCCGACTTAAATCCCTAGGCCGTTGCCATAACTGCGCAGCGGCCTGTGCGCTGCGATCCTGGCTGGTAGTGCCCGGGTGGTTGACCGCCGCCACGATATAACCCTGCTGCGCCAACGCACTGGCCAGCCACGCCTGTTTGCCCCAATTGCCCCCGTAGCCGTGGGAGAGCACCACCAAAGGATGCTTGCCGGGCGTCGGCGCCGCATCGGGAACGGCCAGCACGCCGATGAACACCACATTGTCGGCGATCAGCTTGGGTTTGGCAGTGGCGACGGCGGGGTACCACACAGCCATTTCCAGCGGGCGGCTGTTAAGGGTGTCGGGCAGGGTGGTGGTTTGGAAACCGATGGGGTTGTCAGCGGCGAATGCGGGAGCGGTCAGGTACATCAGCAGCAGAGCAGCGAGGCGGGCTTTCATGCTTTTTTCGTCCTTGAAAGGGAGGGCGCAGCATGACCCGAAACGGTCGGTTCAGGTAGAGGGGAGGCGGGACTACGAAGTGGCTGACAGAGTCCTACTGCTTGGTATTACAGATGCGGACTTCACGTTTTTAGGAAGTAGCTGGCTTACTTGAAGCTGTAAATCATGCAGTGTTGGAGCGTGAATCCTACTGGATGTGTCGACACTGACCTTTAATTAAAGGGTGATGATTATGGAGCTTATAGGTGCATCATTTGGTCCTGTTGTCCGTGACTTGAGCCCAGCCTCGGTGTTGCCTCTTCGAGACCCTATCGGCGCGCCTGCCGTTGTTGAAGCCGATGCTGACAACACCTTATCGATCCTGGCGAGGCAACTAAGTGACGCTGCCAACCATGACGCCGGCATGCGTCAAGAAGACCCAGGCAACAACCTCTCCAACCCGCTCGATGCGATCAGCGACGAAAGATATTTCGCTGACAAAGCTCAGCATGATGCTGAGGTTCCCGATACTCACGTTCTGGAATTGCTTGAGCGCGCCAAGCAAGCCACCGCCTTTGCCAACGGTTTGGCCAGTAACCCTTTCAAAGGACTCGCGGTCGATCAATTGACGCTGATTGCTCGCGACGAAAGCGGTACGTTCACCGTCAACGAACGGCGCGCAGCCTGGCAGGAGGTTCGCCTGAATGAACAGCGGGTCAGCGCCTCTTCAGGTTCCGCTATTGGGCGTGAACTCATGATTTCTCGGCTCTTCCTGGGGTATGAACCTGCGGTGGCCGAAGGCACCCTGACCTCTAGCAATATGGCCCAAAGCAGTTACGACTTCCTGACTCGTGATGATCGCAGCCTGTTGTCGGACATGTACGCCTATGCGCAGGAGCAAGGAGCCGACTTGGCATATGTCGACATGCTGGCCTACGACCTTGGCAACTACCGCCATCACGACAATGGTCGCCAGCTCTTGAGCGGTAACAATGGCTACAACCAGGAGGGGCGCCGGGTGACGTTCAACTTCAAGGAGCATGATGTAGCTGCGGCATCACGCATTCTGAACGGCTCGGCCATTGACTCTACCCGCCTCGAACAGGGTTTTTTGCGTCATGTCCTGAACCCGGACTTCGGCGCGCTGAGCAATATGGGCAGCATCGCTTTTCTTGAGCAGATGGTGCTGAAATTTTCCAGTGCAGGTGCCACGCAAGCTTTGCTGGGCAGGGAGTTCGCGACTTATACACCGATAAGTATCAACGACAATATGGTGGTCACAGTAGCCGAAGAGGTAACGCTCACATTTGATGAGCCCGTGCTTATCAACACCGATGGCATCTGGACCATCACCGAAAAAGGTAAGGCCGCGGGTTACACCATGGATCCGGCCACCGGAAAACCGCGTCGGGCGGCTGCGCCTTCAGTCGACGACAGGCAGCCGCACAGCGTCGTCGGTGAGGCCGTAGCCGAACCTTTGAAGACGCGCTCACTGGTAGACATCCTTGCAGGCACCCCCGATCAGTTCACCTCGCGATGGCGCTGGCCTGGGTATTTATTAAAATTGATGAAAAATCCAAAACCATGAGGAGGGGGCAATCACACGCCTTGGCCACCCAATGACTTAGGTTTAAAGCCAACTTTGAGGTCAATGGTATTCGAAGTTAAACCCGAGGGTATGGCATGTGCAGAATGCGCAGTTGCTGATTAATCGTCTGCGCGAGGAAGGGGTGGCTCCAGCGTCTTCCAAGAGAAAGGGCGCCCACCAGGCTCCGAGGGCCTGACCGGCGCCTAGGTGCTGCCGAGTCGTCGTGAAGTCGATCATGACGACGCGGCGGTCTATCGGGTGGCTGCAAGACTAGCTAACCCTTGAAGCACTTTCCCTCGCCATCAATTTGTCCACCAACAAAACCCCCAATTCACTCAGCTGATGAATCGCCAGCGCGACATCGCGCTGTTTGCCTGACAGTTCATCCGACAGGTCAAGCAATAACGCTGTCACCGAGGAAAAGGTTTCGTAGCTATTGGCGATGAGCATTTCGTTGCTGGCGTCGTCGGCAACGCTGAACAGCGGTGAGGGAGGTGGTTCGGCGTGGGTGTTAAGGGATGCCTGATCAAGCTTGAGGTTTGGATCGTTTGGAGGGTTAGGCGTGACTTTATACATGTGTGTTGTACCTGTTTTAGGGCCAACACCTCATCGCTACTAAACGATGGGGTGGCGGCTGTACGCAGGTTAGTAGACCGGGGAAACACACAAAGCCGGCGCGCCCGAGGGCGCCCTGCGCACAGCCACCATCAAGCACAGACAAGAACATCTGATCGATGAGGCTCATGCACTTTATGTTGTCACTCGGGCTACTAAACCCGATCACTGAGTTGTCAGCGACCGAGCCACCTTAGAGACGCCCATCCAAGCGCACAAGCCGGCGGATTCTGACGCAACTGTAGGCAATGGAGCAAGGTGGTGCAGAGCGCTGTAGGACATGTCTACGGGCTATCGCTACTCGTAGGCGAACTGGTCAATCAACCCCAAACGCGGAACACGACTGTTCGGCTTTAATATTGCGCCTGGAGCAATGACGGCATTCGCGCCGATTTTGCAGCCGTCGCCTACCAGGGCACCAAATTTGTTTACCCCTGTGTCGATCACATTGTCTGCATAGCGGATCTTGATATCCGCCCCATCCAACTCATTACGGTAATTGGCGATGATTGCACCGGCTTCAATATTTACCCCTTCGCCAATCAATGAATCGCCGACAAAGTTGAAGTGTGCCAGCTTGCTTGCGGCCAGCATGAAGGTGCTTTTCAGTTCGCAGCTTGGGCCCACAATGCAATGGCTGCCCAGATAAACGCCGCCGCGCAGGTACGCTCCCGCTGCTACGAATGAGCCTTCGCCGATGATGATCGGGCCTTTCAACACAGCGCCTTCTTCGACAATGGCGCTTTCGTGGATGGCACAGTCTCCGTGGCGCCGGTAGCCCGTGCCGAGGCGTGACAGCAAGACCATAATCTGGTTTTCGCAGTCTTGAGACACCCGCCAAGCGGCAGGCTGCGTCACGCCAAGGGAGGGCCATTGAGCAATGAATGTACTGATCTCAGGTAGCTTCATGCAGAGCGCTTCCGATGTCGGGGTGGGAGGGTAGAGCCCGCTGTGACGATAGGGTGGTGGGCTCAGGCGACATCTTAATAGCGTCTGCCCCGGTTTACTTAGTACCAAAGAAAGTCGCGGGTCGCCGTTGTGCGCAAAAATGCTGCCTCAACGACAACGCAGTGCAAATGTGGGAGGGGGCTTGCTCCCGATTGCGGCAGGTCAGCCAAACTCTCAATGGCAGATACACCGCTATCGGGAGCAAGCCCCCTCCCACATTGGCTGTGTGTTGCTGGTTTTAAAAAAGCACTGGCAGATGCAAGATGTAGCCAGTAGGCTACAGGCGGACAAAAGATTCTCGATGCCCTGAGAGGTCAATGACATGAGTCAGTCAACATTCAAACCAGAGGACATGCCGATCCTCGAGCTGGATACATCCGGCACCAGCGCCTATGAGGCTTCACGCTTCCTTGATAGCCCGCAAACCATCAGTGGCTATCTTGCGCAAAGCATGGCGTGCCATGACCCGCAAGTCCTTATGAAGGCGCTGGCCGAGGTTGCCAAAGCCCAGGGTGTGAACAAGGTTGCCGAAGCGGCGGGGGTGAATCGGGAGAGCCTGTATAAAACCCTGAAAGGCGGCTCAAAGACGCGTTATGAGACGGTCCAGAAGCTGATGTTGGCATTCGGGGTGGAACTGACGGTGCAACCGATTGCCGCGACCGCAATTGAAAAAACGGCCGTCATCGGCAAAACCTGATGGACCCAAAAGAGGACGGTTTATTTGATTGAAAATAGGGACGTCCCTTTTTGTCCACAGAGGGCTATCCGTTACGAAGGGATGATGCGATTTACGAGAGAAGCGGTGTTGATGTGCGCCTGGTCTTGTAGGAAATCGACCTCTTGCAGCGTAAGGTTATTCCCATAATACTGGTTATATATCCAGTATTTTCGGGGCGGCGCGCTCATGAAACGAAAATGAGTGAAAAATGGGCCGGTGGCAAAAAAAAGCGACTCCGTTAGGTTGAGGTTCTCTCCTTCAAGAAAGGGGAGTTCTTAATCACTATCAATGGAATCAAAAAATGAACAAACCACAAACCCAGACACCGCTTCGCCATGGTCGTGTCACATCCCCTTCCAGCCGTGGTGCAGTCGCCGTGGATCTTGGCCTGCTGGAGACCTGGCAGGTCAATGAAATGGAAGGCGGCAAAAACTTCCCGGCACTGATGGCCGGCCCGTTCCCGGCGCCTTACCAAACCGACAGTGACAGCGTCACTCCACCAGCCGACGGCTTCATCCTCAGCGGTGGCAAGACCGATGCGCGTGACTGCATCAACTTCACCAACGAGGAAATGGCCAAGAAACTCAACCGCGCCTTCACCTGGCCGTTACTCAATGTCGAGCCGGGTCAGACCTTCAAGGTCACCTGGGCATACACCGCGCCGCACACCACCCGTGGCTATCGCTGGCTGATCACCAAGGATGGCTGGGATCCGAAACAGCGCATCACCCGCGCACAGCTGGAAACCCAGCCGTTCGCCGAAGACTTCTATGCCCAGGTGCCGTACTACAGCCATGCCGGCGAACTGAAGGCCAAGGTCAATCATGAAGTGAAACTGCCGGCCAACAAGAAGGGCCAGCATGTGATCGTATTGATGTGGATCGTCGCCAACACCGGCAACGCCTTCTATCAAGCCTTCGACGTGGACTTCAAATAAGCCCGCGCCGTTAAACTCACAGGTTCTGAAGGATTAGAACATGTCAAATATTGACTTTACCTCACTGAAATCGCCACTCAACGATGCCGCTTCGCTGATGCCGAGCATTGCCGGCAAAAAGATCCTCATGGGCTTCTGGCACAACTGGCCTGCCGGCCCGAGCGATGGCTATCAGCGTGGCCAGTTCGCCAATATGAGCCTGGCGGACGTACCAAGGGATTACAACGTGGTGGCCGTGGCCTTCATGAAGGGCAACGGTATCCCAACCTTCAAGCCGTACAACCTGTCCGACGCCGAGTTCCGTCGCCAGGTGGGCGTGCTGAACAGCCAGGGCAGGGCGGTGCTGATTTCCCTTGGCGGCGCCGATGCACACATCGAACTGCATAAAGGCAACGAACAGCCACTGGCCAACGAGATTATCCGCCTGGTGGAAACCTATGGCTTTGATGGCCTGGATATCGATCTTGAACAGAGCGCGATTGATTTCGCCGATAACAAGACTGTCCTGCCCGCCGCGTTGAAACTGGTCAAGGACCACTACGCCGGTCAAGGCAAACACTTCATCATCAGCATGGCGCCGGAGTTTCCGTACCTGACCACCGCCGGCAAATACGTCGGCTACATCCAGGCGCTGGAAGGCTATTACGACTTCATCGCCCCACAGTATTACAACCAGGGCGGCGACGGGATCTGGGTGCAGGAGGTCAACAGCGGCAACGGCGCCTGGATTGCCCAGAACAACGACGCGATGAAAGAGGACTTCCTGTTTTACCTGACCGAAAGCCTGGTGAGCGGAACGCGGGGGTTTACCAAAATCCCGGCAGACAAGTTCGTCATTGGCCTGCCCGCGAACGTCGACGCGGCTGCCACCGGTTATGTGATCAACCCAACAGCCGTGACCCATGCATTCAAGCGTTTGTACGACAAAGGATTGTCGATCAAGGGCCTGATGACCTGGTCGGTGAATTGGGATAACGGGGTCAACAAAGACCACGTGCCCTACAACTGGGAGTTCAGCCGTCGTTATGGGCCGCTGGTCAATGGCACTGCTCTCTCTGGCCTTGAGGAGGATACGGCGGATCTCGAGGTCGCCAATCAGCAGTAGTGCAAAAGAGGCCTCTGGCAGACGTGCCAGAGGTCAAACAGCTAAGCTTCTGATCTGACTGAAATCCGATGCCTGTTTGGGCATCGGATTTTTTGCGTCACGCTCAAATTGCGCTGAGCGTTCATAACTCCGATTTACCGCACCAAACAAGGCCGCTTGTTATCAAAGCCCCAACCCGGAATCAAGAACTGCATCGCCACACTGTCATCCCGCGCCCCAAGGCCCATGCCTTTGTACAGCTCATGGGCCTTGGCCACGGCGTCCATATCGATATCCACACCCAGGCCCGGCTTGGCCGGCACCTTTACGTAACCCCCTTCAATCTTCAGCGGTTCGCGGGTCAGGCGCTGGCCGTCCTGCCAGATCCAGTGGGTGTCGATGGCGGTGATCTCACCCGGGGCGGCCGCGGCCACCTGGGTAAACATCGCCAGGGAGATATCGAAGTGGTTGTTGGAATGCGAGCCCCAGGTCAGGCCCCACTCGTTGCACATTTGCGCGACGCGCACCGAGCCCTGCATCGTCCAGAAGTGCGGGTCGGCGAGGGGGATGTCCACTGATTGCAGCTGGATGGCGTGGCCCATTTCACGCCAGTCGGTGGCGATCATGTTGGTAGCGGTTTTAAGGCCCGTGGCGCGACGGAATTCGGCCATGACTTCGCGGCCCGAATAGCCGTTTTCTGCGCCGCAGGGGTCTTCGGCGTAGGCCAGCACGCGGTGTTGGTCGCGGCACAGGCGGATGGCTTCTTTCAACGACCAGGCACCGTTTGGGTCAAGGGTGATGCGCGCATCCGGGAAGCGTTCGGCCAGCGCGGTGACGGCTTCGATTTCTTCATCGCCACTGAGCACACCGCCCTTGAGCTTAAAATCGTTGAAGCCATATTTGGCCTTGGCGGCTTCGGCCAGGCGCACCACAGCGTCAGCGGTCAGGGCTTTTTCGTGACGCAGGCGGAACCACTCATCATCGGCGTCGGCTTCGTTGCGGTAGGCCAGGTCGGTAGCGTTGCGGTCTCCCACATAGAACAGGTAGCCGAGCATTTTCACTGCGTCGCGTTGCTGGCCTTCGCCGAGCAAGGCGGCCACCGGCACTTCGAGGAACTGGCCCAGCAGGTCGAGCAGCGCGGCTTCCATGGCGGTGACGGCATGAATGGTGATGCGCAGGTCGAAGGTTTGCAGGCCGCGTCCCGCGCTGTCTCGGGACGCAAAGGTGCTGCGCATCTGGTTAAGCACGCGCTGGTACTGGCCAATCGGCTGACCGATCACCAGACTGCGTGCATCTTCCAAGGTTTCACGAATGCGCTCGCCCCCGGGCACTTCACCGACGCCGGTGTGGCCGCTGCTGTCCTTGAGGATGACGATATTGCGCGTGAAGTAGGGGCCGTGGGCGCCGCTGAGGTTCAGCAACATGCTGTCGTGGCCGGCGACCGGGATGACCTGGAAATGGGTGACTACAGGGGTATTCATGGCAAGGTCCTTATAGACGCTCAAAGGGATTTGCTGATGGCGGCGCCTGACGGTACGGCGCTAGGTGAGGCCAACACGGCAGAGGGTGAAGTCTTGGCAAAGAACACCAGAATGGCCGCAAGCACCGAGGTGCCGGCCAGGCCATACAGCCCGCCCTGGATCGAGCCGGTGGTTTGTTCCAGAAAGCCGAAGGTGGTCGGCGCCACAAAGCCGCCCAGGTTGCCGATGGAGTTGATCAGCGCGATTACGGCGGCGGCGATGCGCACATCCAGGTAGCCCTGGGGGATCGGCCAGAACAGCGACGACGCGGACTTGAACCCGATGGCCGCAAAGCAGATCGCGACGAAGGCGAAGATCGGCCCGCCGGTGGTGGACATGAACATGCCGGCCGCCGCGATCAGCAGGGCCGCCGCGACCCAGGCTTGCTGGAACTTGAACTTGCCCGACAGCGACGCAAAGGCGTACATGGCAATGATGGAGATCAGCCAGGGGATCGAGTTGAAGAAACCCACCTGCACATCACTCAGGTCGCCCATTTTCTTGATGATGCTCGGCAGCCAGAAGGTGGCGGCATAGATCGTCAGTTGAATGCAGAAGTACAGAGCGCAGAACAGCAGGATCTGGCGGTCCTTGAGCAGCTTGCCGATGGTCGGTTTCACCGTGGTCAGGGCTTCACGTTCGCGCTGTTCCTGGTCGATGGCGCCAACCAGGGCGTCCTGTTCTTCGCGGGTCATCCACTTGGCATCATGGGGCTTGGAATCCAGCCAGAACCACACAAAGAAGCCCAGCGCCACCGAGGCCAGGCCCTCGATGCCGAACATCCATTGCCAGCCATGTAAACCAAAACCTTCGATCTGCAACAACGCACCCGACAACGGCCCGGAGATCAACGACGCCACCGCCGAACCGCTGAGGAAGATCGCGATGGCCTTGCCGCGCTCCACGCCGGGCAACCAGCGGGTGAAGTAATAGATCACCCCGGGGAAGAACCCGGCTTCCGCCACACCCAGCAAGAAACGCAGGATGTAGAAGTGGGTTTCGTTCTGGATAAACGCCATCAGCGTGGCGACGATGCCCCAGGTGAACATGATGCGGGTCAGCCAGATACGGGCGCCGACCTTTTGCAGCAGCATGTTGGACGGCACTTCGAACAGCGCATAACCGATGAAGAACAGCCCGGCGCCGAAGCCGTAGGCCGCTGCGCCGATCCCCAGGTCATGCTCCATGTGCGTGCGCACGAAGCCGATATTGACGCGGTCGATGTAGTTGAGGATGAACATGACCACGAACAGTGGCAGCACATGGCGCTTCACTTTGCTCACGGCGCGGGCGAGCGCTGAATCACTTTCGGGTACGGCAGATGCTGGGCTTGAATGGCTCACCATTTGAAAACTTCCCCCTGATTGTTTTTATGCGGGTTTGGTTGCTTCGTTAACAGACATCATACAAGTGGCTTTCCAGGAATCGCAATGCGCTGATGAGTGAATTTGTTTTTATAAGTACGGCGACTGACTAGTTTGTTCGGTTATTTAGCCGTTTTTATTGGTTTTTGCAGCGGAATTTGCGTGGGGGGGCAAACATTTCAGCAAATACGGGTGGTGAGCATTTGATGTGTTGTCATACAAGTTGAAGGCTTTTTGCAGCAAAAGGGCGGTGCTTCCAGACAGGGTGATAAGCTTGCTCCTGCCCAACCCTGTGGACCCGTAGTCATGCCCATCGAAAGCCCAACGCTTGTGCGTAAACGCTCAACCAACCTGGCCCAGGGCGTGGTTGAGGCGCTGACCCAGCGCATCCTGCTCGGGCAACTCAAGCCCGGTGAAAAACTGCCGTCTGAATCCACCATCGTGCTTGAGCACGGAGTGAGCCGCACCGTGGTGCGTGAAGCCTTGTCCAAGTTGCAGGCGTCGGGGCTGGTGGAGACGCGTCACGGCATCGGCACCTTTGTGCTGGAGCAACACACGCAGCCGGGCCTGCGCCTGCATGTGGACACGGTCGCCAGCGTGCGCAACATGCTCGAATTACGCTTGGGCCTTGAGGTGCAGGCCGTGGCGTTGGCCGCCCTGCGCAGGAGCGAAGCGCAACTGGCCCATATGCGCCAGGCGCTGGACGACTACCAGGCCTCGCTGGCCAACAACGACAGTTGCGTGGAGGAAGACAAGCGCTTTCACCAACTGATCGCCGAGGCCACCGGCAATACCTTTTTCACCGACATCATGCTGCACCTGGGCAGTGCGATGATCCCGCGCACCCAGGTCAAGGACGCCGAACGCGGCGGCGCGGACTTTGCCAAGCTGGGGCAGTTGGCGAACCTGGAGCACGAGGCGATCTACAACGCCATCAAACGCCAGGATCCGGACGCCGCACGGGCAGCTATGGTGTTGCACTTGACCAACAGCCGGGATCGATTTTCCGGGCACTCATAAGGAACCACCGTTGAACCAACACACCTTGTCCATGCGCCTTGAGCGTGTGGCAGCGCATGTGCCGACCGGCGCACGCCTGGCCGATATCGGCTCGGACCACGCCTACCTGCCGGTGGCGTTGATGCGCCGAGGCGTTATTGCGGCGGCAGTGGCGGGGGAAGTGGCCGCTACACCGTTTCACGCAGCCAACCGTACCGTGGCCGACAACGGTCTGGCGCAGCACATCACCGTGCGCCGGGCTGATGGCTTGGCGGCAATCGAGGCGGGCGATGATATTACCGTCGTCAGCCTGTGCGGCATGGGCGGCGAAACGATCCGCGACATTCTCGACAGCGGCAAGGCGCACCTCAATGGCCGCGAACGCCTGATCCTGCAACCCAACGGCGGCGAGCAGCCGCTGCGCCAATGGTTGATGGACAACGGCTACCGGATCCTGCACGAGGAGCTGCTGCTGGAAAACCGCTTCTACTACGAAATCATCGTCGCCGAACGCGCCGAGGCGGTCACCTATACCGCCGAGCAGCTGTACTTCGGCCCGTTGCAAATGCAGGCGCGTAGCGAGGAGTTCCTGGCGAAGTGGCAGCGTATGGTGCGCGAAAAACGCAAGACACTGGCCAGCCTCGAACAGGCACGGCAGGCCGTGCCCGAGCAGAAAGTGCAGGAGATCGTGCAGCAGGTGAAGTGGATCGATCAGTTGCTCGCCTGAGCCACATTCACGGCACTTCACCGCTACCCTGTAGTCTTCTCCTAAATCCCCCAAGGTGTTGCCCGCTATGATCACTGTTCACCATCTCAACAATTCCCGCTCACAACGTATCCTGTGGGTGCTTGAAGAACTGGGCCTGCCCTACGACATCAAACGCTACCAGCGCGACGCCAAGACCAACCTGGCGCCACCTGAGCTCAAGGCCATTCACCCCCTGGGCAAATCCCCGGTGATCGAAGACGGTTCCCGCGTGCTGATCGAATCTGCCGCAATCATCGACTACCTGATCCGCCGCCACGGCAACGGCCAACTGCAACCCGACCCGGCCACCGACGCCTACGACAGCTATGTGCAATGGCTGCATTTTGCCGAAGGCTCGGCCATGCTGCCGTTGATGCTCAACCTTTATGTGGGTCGGCTGGGTGAAGCGGGCGCACCGCTGCATCCACGGATTGAATCGGAGTTGGCCAACTACCTGGGCTACCTGAATGATGTGCTGGGGCGCACGCCGTACCTGGTGGGCGACGAACTCAGCGGTGCGGATATCCAGATGAGCTTTATCGGTGAAGTTGCCCAGGCCCAGGGCAAATTGCAGGCTTACCCGAACCTGGCGGCGTGGCTGCAAAAGCTCCAGGCGCGGCCGGCTTACCGCAAGGCGGTGGAGCGGGGCGGGGAATATGCGTTCGCCAAATAGCCAGAGGTGAAGAGGACCAATGTGGGAGGGGGCTTGCTCCCGATAGCGGTGGGTCAGCTACAAAAATGCTGACTGACAGACTGCTATCGGGAGCAAGCCCCCTCCCACATTTGGAACCAGGTGAACCTTCGAGTCCTCCAGCGCTCACTTAAGAGGTGGCACTGGTTTTTCTCGAAAGGAATCTGCATGCACTCCACCTCGTCAATCGCGCCCGTAGAGCGTGAACTGAGCCTGCGGGCAGTCATCACCGGGATCGTGCTGGGTATCCTGCTGACCCCTTCCAACGTGTACGCGGGCTTGAAGATCGGCTGGTCGTTCAACATGTCGATCATCGCCTTGCTGATTGGCTATGGCATCTGGCAGGGCCTGGCCCGGCGTTCCGGCGAGCACCTGCCGTGGACCCTGCACGAGAGCAATATCAACCAGACCGTGGCCTCTGCCGCAGCGTCGATCATTTCCGGCGGGCTGGTCGCGCCCATCCCGGCGTATACCCTGCTGACGGGTAACCAACTGGCGGCGCTGCCGATGATCGCCTGGGTGTTTTCGGTGAGTTTCCTGGGGATCTGGATCGCGTGGTACCTGCGGCCTTCATTGCTCAATGACAAGGCGCTGAAGTTTCCCGAAGGCATGGCCACCCTGGAAACCCTGCTGCACATCTACAACCATGGCCGCGAAGCCGCCACGCGCTTGAAAGTGCTGCTCGGCGCGGCGCTGTTGTCCGGATCGGTCAAGTGGGTAGATACCTTTATGTGGGCCTTCCCGCGCTGGTCGCCGAGCCCCGCGTTGGAGCGCCTGACCTTCACCGCAGACCCTTCGCTGCTGTTGCTGGGGTTCGGCGGCATTATCGGCATTCGCGTGGGCCTGACCCTGCTGCTCGGCGCCTTGCTGGCATGGGGCGGGCTGGGGCCGTGGCTGTTGGCCAACGGCTTGGTGAGCCTGCCCGCCGACAGCAACGGTCCGCAATTTGCCGCGCTGGTGGAATGGCTGCTGTGGCCCGGGGTGAGCCTGATGGTGTGTTCCACCTTGGCGTCCCTGGCGATTCGCCTGTGGGCATTGCATCGCTCGACCCGGGCGTCTGGCGGCACGCCGTGGGCGATTCCCAAGCCCGGGCCTGCCGTGGGGTTTGCCTTGGCGATCGCGCTGGTGGTGAGCCTGCAAGCGCTGTTGTTCGGTATCAACCTTGGGATGGCGCTGCTGACCATTCCCCTGGCGATCTGCCTGGCCGCCGTGGCGGCGCGGGTGGTGGGAGCTACCGGTATTCCGCCGATTGGCGCCATCGGGCAACTGTCCCAGCTGAGCTTTGGCATTGTTGCGCCTGGCCAGGTGCCGATCAACCTGATGAGCGCCAACACCGCCGGCGGTTCGGCGGGGCAGTGCACGGACCTGATGAATGACTTCAAGGTGGGCAAGGCGATTGGCGCGACGCCGCACAAGCAAGTGATCGCCCAGATCCTCGGGATTTTTGTCGGCAGCATCGTCGGCGTATTCGCGTACCTGGCGTTGATCCCTGACCCTCAAACCATGCTGCTCACCGAACAATGGCCGGCCCCGGCCGTCGCCACCTGGAAAGCCGTGGCCCAAACCCTGACCCACGGTTTGGATTCACTGTCCCCCAGCATCCGCTGGGCCATCGGCATTGCAAGCTTGTTCGGCGTGCTGCTGGGCATACTCGACAGCACATTACCCACCCATCGCGCCCGCTATCTGCCCAGTGCGGCAGCCTTGGGACTGGCGTTTGTGTTGCCCGCGTCGGTGTCGCTGATGATGGCCCTGGGCGCGATCATGACCTGGGCGGTGAGCTGCCGTTGGCCGAGCGTGACGCAGCGCTTTGCGATCACGGCAGCGGCGGGGCTGATCGCCGGCGAGAGCATCACCGGCGTGGGCGCGTCGTTGTGGCAGATGCTGGGAAGCGGATAAATGGCCGACCTGGATTTACAACTCTTCACGAATTCAAAAGGCTCATCGTTATAGGCTTGGCGCTGCGACGTCTGGATCAAACCCATTCAACTGACCGTTGAGCCTACCCCATGAAACTGCCCGTCCTCGCTGCCACGTTTCTCGCCGTTGCTACGCTGCACCCTTTACCCGTACACGGCGCAGGCCCCATCACCCATGTCGCCATCTACCGTGGCCCGGCAGGTTGCCCGGACTGCTCGGAAAATGTGAAAACCGCCCTGCAGCGTCTCAACCCCAATTACCAGATCGACTTCGTCGGCGCCGACGAACCCATCGACATCACGCCAGAGAACCTGGCGCACTATGACCTCTACGTGCAACCCGGTGGCGGCCAGGACATCCCGGCCGCTCTCGACAGCCTGGGCGATACACGTGCCGAAGCCATCCGCGCTTACGTCGCCAACGGCGGCCGCTACCTGGGCCTGTGCATGGGCGCCTACCTGGCCGACGACAACAACCTCGGCCTGATCCCTCAGGCCATTGACACCGAAGCCGGCCGCCCCGGTTTTGAAGTGACTGGTATCGACGATGCCGCCGTGCGGGTGACGTGGGACGGGCAGCCTGACCATGTGTTTTACCAGGACGGCCCTTACTTCCCCAAAGCCAGCGCCGCGGCGCCCTACAAGGTCATCGCGACCTACCACAATGGCGACGTGGCGGCGGCGCGCTACATCTACGAACGTGGCGTGGTTGTTCTGAGCGGGCCGCATCCGGAAGCCGGCCGAGAGTGGTTTGAAAATGCCGATATCGAGCTGAGCAAGATGCCGCGTGGAGAGCTGTTCGGGTCGTTGATACGTAGCGCGCAAGAGTAGGGCGCCACGCTCGTCACTTCAGGGGGCCACCCTCACAAATGTCGATATCAGACACGATGGCGGCGTAACCAGGCTACTTGCGTCTGGCCTCGGGCACTTAAGGTGAGGGTCATTGGCCGCCCGAGAACAACAAAAACAATGACTAGCCTCAACTGCAACGATTCCAACGGTCAGCTGGCGCAGGGCTTCAAGCCGCGTCACGTGACCATGTTGTCCATCGCCGGCATCATCGGCGCGGGGTTGTTTGTCGGCTCCGGACACGCCATCGCCGCCGCGGGACCTGCGGTTTTACTGGCTTATCTGTTTTCCGGCCTGCTGGTGGTGCTGGTCATGCGCATGCTGGGGGAGATGGCGGTGGCACGCCCCGACACCGGCTCGTTTTCCACCTACGCCGACCAGGCCATCGGCCCCTGGGCGGGGTTCACCATCGGCTGGTTGTACTGGTGGTTCTGGGTGCTGGTCATTCCCATCGAAGCCTTGGCCGCCGGGCACGTGCTCAACCAGTGGTTCCCTCAGGTCGATGCGTGGCTGTTCGCCTTGGTCTCAATCGTGTTGCTGGTGATCACCAATCTGTTCAGCGTGGCCAAATATGGCGAGTTCGAATTCTGGTTCGCCATGGCCAAGGTGATTGCCATCGTCGGCTTTATCGGCCTGGGTTTCAGCGTGCTCATGGGCTGGATCCCGGATCGTGAAGCCAGCGGCTTGAGCCGCTTGATGGAAGAACACGGCGGGTTTGCGCCCAACGGCCTGTCGGCGGTGGTGGGCGCGTTTATCACCATCATGTTCAGCTTCATCGGCACTGAGGCGGTGACCATCGCCGCAGCCGAATCGAGCAACCCGGCGCAGAACATCGCCAAGGCTACCCGCTCGGTGATCTGGCGCATTGGCGTGTTTTACCTGCTGTCGATCTCCGTCGTGATTTCCGTGGTGCCCTGGAACGACCCGCTACTGGCGTCCGTTGGCTCCTATCAGCGCGCACTGGAGCTGATGAATATCCCCAACGCCAAGTTCATGGTCGATGTGGTGGTGTTGATTGCGGTGGCCAGTTGCATGAACTCCTCGATCTACATTTCTTCGCGCATGTTGTTTTCCCTGGGCAAGCGCGGCGATGCACCAGCGGCACTTAAAATCACCTCAAAGGCGGGCGTGCCCCGGGCGGCGGTGATCGCCAGCACCATCATCGGTGCGGGCGTTACGTTGCTGAGCTACTTCATGCCAGCCGGTCTGTTCCAGTTCCTGCTCGCCAGCTCCGGCGCCATCGCGTTGTTGGTGTACCTGGTGATCGCGATCTCGCAACTGCGTATGCGTCGCTTGCTGCTTCGGCAAAACGTCGAGTTGACCTTTCGCATGTGGCTGTTTCCGTGGCTGACTTACCTGGTGATCGTGTTCATCTGCCTGGCCCTGGGGGTGATGATGGTGACGCCCGAGCACCGCACCGAAGTGTCCTCGACCATTGGCCTGGCGTTGGTGATTTCCTTCATCGGCCTGGTCACGTCGCGCCAGCACAACCGGGCAATTAAGCCGGTTGTGGTGGAACAAGCCTGACATTGCAGATTCTTTGTGGGCGGTGTTGTTGTCGGGAGTTGTGCTTGGCGCGATGGCCCTGCCAACTGGGTTGAACCCTGCACCGCCGAACCCCTGTGGGAGCTGTCGAGCTTTAGCGAGGCTGCGAAAGCGGTGGTTCAGACGATGAAGATTTCGCCTGTGCCGCCGCCATCGCAGCCTCGCCGGGGCTCGACAGCTCCCACATTTGGGCGGTGTTGTTCTCGGGAGTTGTGCTTGGCGGGATAGCCCTGTGAACCGAGATCAACCCAGCACC
>NZ_SPKN01000035.1:80962-107416 GCF_023127765.1 Pseudomonas sp. W15Feb34 | reverse complement strand
GAAAGCGGTGGTTCAGGCGACGAGGATTTCGCCTGTGCCGCCGCCATCGCAGCCTCGCCGGGACTCGACAGCTCCCACATTTTGGCGGTGTTGTTGTCGGGAGTTGTGCTTGGCGCGATGGCCCTGCCAACTGGGTTGAACCCTGCACCGCCGAACCCCTGTGGGAGCTGTCGAGCTTTAGCGAGGCTGCGAAAGCGGTGGTTCAGGCGACGAGGATTTCGCCTGTGCCGCCGCCATCGCAGTCTCGCCGGGGCTCGACAGCTCCCACAGTTGGAATGTGTGCCTTTCGAGAGTTGTGCCTGCCCCTGTCAGAACTTCGTCTGTAGACCCACCCTGAGGGTTCGGCCCGGTGCCGGCATAAAGCTTTGCGCCAGCGGGTCCAGGTAGTAGCGGTCGGTGAGGTTTTGCAGCGAGACATTCAGTTGGGTGTGGTCCTGCAATTTGTAGTTGAGGAACAAGTCCACCAGCGTCACTTCGCGATAGACCAATTGTGGCGTGGTGGCGCCTGCCTGCCAGGGTTTATCGGCGGTCACCGTGGGGCCGGAGGTGTAGGTGATGCGCGTGCCGACCGTCAGCGACTGGTCGAAAAAGCGCACGCCGGTGGTCAGGTTGGCGGCAAAGCGTGGCGGGTTCTGGGTGTTGGTGTAGGAGCCCATGAAACTGCCGGGCGTGCAGTTGGGCGTCTGGCTGGTGTCGCGATAGCGGTTGCTGCTGGCACGCAGGCGAGCGGCGAACGCCGAGTCGCAGGTTTGGGTCTTGAGGTAGTAGGTGGATGACAGGTCGGCAAACACACGGCCGGCATCGTAATGGGACTGCAACTCCAGGCCGCTGGTCTTGAAGCTGTCGGTGTTGCTGAATTGCATCTGGCCCATCAGGCCGGGGCTGGGGTCGTAGTAACGGGTGATGTAGTTTTTGATCGTGTTGTTGAAGTACGCCAGTTTGATCGCCGCCTCATCGTCAGCCACAAACAGGCCTTTTTGGAGGGTGCTGGCGCCGATTTCCCAGTTGCTCGAACGCTCGGGCTTCAAGCCTTTGCCGGGTAGGGTTTGTAATACGCCCTGGCTGGTCTCGAACAGCGACGGCATCCGCAGGCCCTGGGTGTAAGAGGCGTAGACGAAGGTGTCGGGCGCCACCTCCAGATTGATGCCGAAGGCAGGCGCAAATGCACCGCCGCTGTTGCGGTTTTTTCCGGAGTAGTCATAACCGCTGACCACTTCGCCCACCTGGGGCTCATACGCCGTGGTATCCGTGGCCCCGAAATCGTTATAGCGCGGGCCCTCAAATGGGTAGTTGGTGTTACTGAAAACGATGCCGTTGTTCTGGCGCGGGTCGGTAGCGTCGGTGTAGTCCCCGTTCATGTCGGGGAACCAGAGCATGTTGCCGTAGGCCCCGGCGTTCGTGGCTGACACGTAGCGCAACGGGCGCTCTTCCCGGCGCGCCGTTGAAAGCGGCACATGGTCTTGTGTGCGGTAATAGGTATAGCGGCCACCGCCCCATAGTGTCAGGCGGTCCACGGGTTGGTATTCGAGCTTGCCGTTGAGGTTGAATTCCTGGCGTGAACCATCGCGCAAACTGCGGTTGGCGTTGATGTCGTGCTGGGTGGTGACCACGCCTTTTTGCGGGCGCAGCTCTTCGACCTGGAAGCCACCGCCCAAGTCCAGCTTGAGGTCACCATAGTCGCTGGTGAACCGTGAGGTATTGGCCAGGTCACCGCCGATGCGACGGTTGGCCTGACGGCTCCAGTTGCGGTCCGAACGGTAGGCTTGAGAAGCGGGCGCGAGCACTGAAGTCAGTTGGCTGGTTTGCGCATCGGTCATCCACAGGCTGGTGGTAAGGTCCACCAGCGGGTTGTTGGTGGGCAGGTAATGGTAGCGCGCGGTATAGGTGTCGATCCGGGTATGGCCCAGCGGGTACTGGTAGATGCCGCCGGTGCCGAACCGAAAAATATCCGACGGCATGATCTCGCCGATGTGCCCGTTGTAGCGCTGGTAACCGAGGTCGAAGGTGTGCTCGTCGGTGGGGCGGATCGTAGTCTTGAGCAACCAGGATTCAGTCTCGGCCGACGAATTGAGTACTTCTTCGCCGGCGTTATAAGTGCTGGCCACCGTGCTTTCTTCGTCGCCATAGCGGTCGTAGGTACGGTAGCGATCCTGGCCCTTTTTGCCGGCAAAATAGTTGCCTTGATTGCGGTGAGCGTAGGCTGCGACCACATCGAACAGGTCATGGGTGTAGGCAAACGCGGCGCTGCCGGATTCGGCTTGGGAACCGAACAGCCCGCCACGGTTTCGGTGCGGTTCGGCGTACAGGCTGCCCTCGGATGAGTGACCGTCGCGGTAGGCGGGCGCAACGCCGTTGTTCCACGCCTCGCCCTTGAGGCGCAGGCCGATGTTTTGCCCATCGCGCAGAATGTCTTCAACCCCCAGGGTGCGCATTTTAACCGTGCCGCCGATGGCGCTGGAGTCAACGCTGGGGCCCTTGTCGATGGTCACGTCGCTGATCAAATCCGGGTCGATGTAACTGCGCTGTTGGGTGCCGGCATAGCCGCGATACACATCCAGCGCTTGCTGCGCGCCATCCACCGTAACCGCCACGCGGCTCTGGCCCTGGATGCCGCGGATGTTCACATCCAAACCGCCGCCGTTGCGGCTGTCGCCCACCTGCACGCCGGGCTGGCCTTTGAGCAGGTCGCCGGCGGAGATCACGCCGAAGCGTTGCATGTCCTCACCGGAGATATACACGGAGGAACGCGGCGCCGAATACACCTGCTGTTTCTGCGGGTCTTCGCCGGTGACTTTCTGCGTGGGCAGCGCAAGCGCCGTGCCGCCCGGGTACAGCTCGTAGCTGCCATCGGCCAGGCGCTGATAACTCAAGCGCGTGCCTTCCAGCAGCCGTGTCAACGCGGCTTCGGTGGTGAAGTCGCCGGTCAGGCCCTGGCTGCTCTTGCCGGCAGTCAGCGTGGCGCGCCCCGCCATGCTGATGCCCGCCTGTACGCCGAAGCGCGAGAGCACCTGGTCCAGCGTACCGGCGTCGATGTGGAAGTGCTGGCGCTCATCGGCTGCCAACACCGCCGCGCCGTACAGCGGTTGCAAGCCAAGAAACAGCAGGCCGAGCGTGCGGCTGCGCAGAACATGGAGGGGGGAGGTCATGCAGGGCTCCTGAGGGTGAAGGCCCACCTGTTTCGATGGGTTGTTCCCATAGGCCAAGCGACGTGGAAAAAACTGCGCTGTATTACGAAAATATTTTCAGGCCGGCACCACGGTCACCCAATAACGCGTGCGCCGCTCAATGCGCACCGGCAGCGCCTTGGCCAGCAGGGCCAGGGCGGCGTCGGTGTCGTCGAGCTGGAAACTGCCGGTGACGCGCAAGCCTGCAACGGCTTCGCCACAGCGCAGAATCCCTGGGCGATAGCGCGAGAGTTCGGCCAGCAGCGTGTCCAGGCGCATGCGTTCGGCGGGCAGCAAACCCCGCAGCCAGGCCTGGGCGAGGAACCCATCGACAGGAGCCGGCGCGGCGATACCCTGGCTATTGACCTGGGTACGCCAGCCCGCGTCCAGCCGCAGGGGCAGTTGGTGGCCTCGCGCATGCACCTGCACCAAACCGCGCAGGACCGTCACCTGGGTACCCCGGCGGTCGTGGCGCACCAGCAGATGAGCGCCCGGGCTATGCAGCGTCGCGTCGGGTGTCAGCAGTTGCAGCGCCCGCGATTCGACGGGCGCGTCCAGGGCCATCTCGCCTTCGACCAACTGCACGCTGCGCTGTGCGGCGTTGAAGTCCAGGTTGACCGCGCTGGCGGTGTTCAGCCACAACGAACCGCCGTCGGCCAACCGCCATTCGCGCCGCTCGCCGGTGCCAGTGCTATAAGTGGCCAACGCCGAACGTACTACGGTGGACTGCGCACCCTGCCACGACAGCCCGCCGAGCAGGCCGACGGCGAGCAGCGCCTTGAGCATCTGGCGGCGCTGCTGTGGATCATTGCCGGCAGCTTCCAGCGCCCGTCGCGTGGTGGCATCCGCCAACAGCGTCGCTCCCGGTTGCAACGACAACGGCAAACTGCTGACGCGCTGCCAGGCGTATTCATGTTCGGTATTGGCTTGGCGCCATTGCTGCAAAGCCAAACAATCGGCAGCGTTCATCAGCCCGGATTGGCTTTTGACTAGCCAGTTGATGGCGCTGTCGCGGACCTGCGGATCAACCGGCAGGCTCATTCAAAACGACTCGCGTAACACACGCTGAACGCCTTGCCCATGGCCCGCTGCACCTGAGCCACGCTGAGGTTCAGCTGCGCGGCGATTTGCGGGTAGGTCAAGCCGTCGAGCTGGGACAAGAAGAAAATCCGCCGCACCGGCATCGACAGCCCCACCAGCAATGAGTCGAGTTGCAGCAGGGTCTCGATGGTCAGCAGTCGCTCCTCCGGCGAGGGCTCCAACGCTTCGGGCCGAGCGGCCAGTGCCTCCAGGTAAGCGCGTTCAATCGCCTGGCGCCGCCAGCGATTGATCAGCAAATCATTGGCAATCTTGGCCAGAAACGCCATGGGCTGGCGCAGCTCGCCCACCTCCTGGCGCGAACACAACACGCGCACGAAGGTGTCGTGGGCCAGGTCCTCGGCATCGGCACGGTGCCCCAGACGTCGATGCAACCAGCCCCGCAACCAGGTGCGGTGGCGGGTATACAACTGCTCGACCGGCGAGGCGGTGCTGTCGTTGAACATGTGAGATTCGCTTGGCTTAAATGATAACTCTTCTCATCTTATGGGTTTTGGTTAAGGGTTGTACAGCGCTAAGCAGCGTACGCCTGCGCTCAAATCCACTGATCGTTGACTGCCGTCCGCTCTCCGCCTTCGTGTCCGGTGTTCAAGATGCCCCTTGGCTCGATCATCATCAGCCTGGCTTCTCCTTCGGCGGCGGTCCTGTGCTCAATGCCACGCGGCACCACATACAACTCACCCGGCTTCACATACACCGGGCCACCCGGCAGGTCGATACGCAGCGTGCCTTCAAGCACCAGGAAGGCCTCATCGGTTTCCGGGTGTGAGTGCCAAATGAACTCGCCCTCGATGCGTACGACCTTGAACTGGTAGTCGTTCATTTCGGCAACCACTCTTGGGCTCCATTGCTGATCGATGAGCGAGGCTTTGTGCGCGAGGTTTACAGGCTGGGTGGGGTGCTGTAGTTGAGTCATGCTGGATCCTCTTTTTGGGAGGAGCCAGAGTATCCGGGCGAACGATCAGCGGGCTTGTACGATCCTGCAAGGGGTTCACCAAAAACGTCAGTGCCGTGCCAACCGTACGCGCCAGTCGCCACCGTGCTGGCGTTGGCAGTCTTCTTCACAGTCAAAATGTACACAGCGATTGATAGGCACGGGCGGAATATCGGCTTCGTGCAACGCAGCCGCAGCCAGCTCACGCATGCGTTGATCGGCGCCGGTTGCGAGAGCCTGGTCCTTGTTGGTGCGGGTGTCGAACACCCAGGTTACACGCAGGCTTTGGGGGAAGGCCGTGTAATCGACGGTGTGGGTCAGCCAGGCGAAACCGATGATTTCGCCCTTGGCGGTCTCGCAGGCCTCAGTCAGGCTGGCGACCAGGCGGCGCTCAATGCGTGCGTTGTCGCGCTTGGATGAAGGCATCAGTGGCTCCTCAGGGTACGGCGGGTTTTTAGCGCTGCTGGAAGGCTACTTTCAACCCAAGGCCCATAAACAACGTGCCGATGATTTTCCCTTCCCAGCGCCGCAGCCGGGAAAGCCCCTTGATGCCTCGGCTCAAGGGGCGAATTGCGATGGCCAGCAGGCTGGTGTAGACCGCGCTGAGCCCCGAGAAGATCAAGCCCAGTACCGCGAACTGCACCAGCGACGAGCCCGATTCCGGGTGGACGAATTGCGGCAGGAACGCCAGGAAGAATATCGCCGTCTTCGGGTTCAGCACCTCGGCACCCACCGCCTGGAAAAACGCCTGTCGCGGCGAGACCGCAGGCAGCTCAAGCCGCCCGGAGGTGCCTGACTTGGCCATGAACGCGCGCACGCCCAGGTAGATCAGGTAAGCGGCACCGGCCCACTTCACGGCGTTGAACGCAGTCGCTGAGGTCATCAGAATCGCCGACAGACCCAGTGCGGCGCACAGCGTATGCACCAGATCACCGCATGCCACACCCAGCCCGGTGGCAACGCCGACCTTGCGGCCACCTTGCACGGTACGAGTGATCACCAGCAGCACGGAAGGGCCGGGAATCAGGAATAGACCGATCACCACGGCGACATAGGTGATGAGGGAGGCGAGTTCGAACATGGGGGCTGTCTCGGTGTAGGCGTGGCCTACAGTAATCCTTATCTGAAGGACGAATGCAACGGCGCCCCAGGCGTGCGCCATGACGATGCGACTGTGGCGCGACCCAGCACCTGCGGCGAGGGAGCTTGGTCCCGTGACTGCCTGGAGGCCGCCGACTATTGGGTGGGGGCGCCATGAGTCTTTCAAACACAGCGTGTCTATCTATTTTATTGAATCATGCAGATGAACGAACTGGGGGCGTTCCTGAGGGGATGTTGGGTTCGCCTTACAGTCCACGGCCAGTTCGGTGAGCGCGATCATTCGATCGTAGCGCACGAGCATCATTTGCACGTAACAACACATCAGGAAGAAAAAAATATTGACCGCTGCTACGGCAAATATCCAATCCATGTGGGCGGTGATCCCGGCGCTGTCCAGGGTTTTGGCAAAGCTTGAGAGGCCGATAACCAAAGCGAGGGCTCCGGGTAAAATACCGACTTTTTCCAAAGCCCCAGTGACCATATAGGTGCGCTTTTCGAAACTGTCGCGTTCGCTTTTCAGTTCCAGTGCCCCAAGCTTCAGGGTTTCTCTGGACAGTGCTACGAGCTCTGGCAAATGCCGTGCTTCCACTTGCATGACCGTTTTTACGTTCCACTCCAAAAGATTGGCGAATGGGGCGGTGAACATTTTCATTAATGAATGGCGGTACAGCAGCACCCCTAGCAAAGGGTAAAGAAACATCGCCAGGTAAGAGAACGCAATCAGCCCCCAGCTCACGCTGAACCACCAGTACGCTTGAAAGGCTTTCCCTAGCCCGGCCAGCACAATCGCAAGGATTGAGGGACCTACCACTGCGAGCCAGAAGTAAAGAACGCCAAATCGGTAATCCCAGCCAGCTTGATTTTGCTTGCGACTGTTGCGGATCGTTTGTTTATAGGTCTGCTCGATTTGGGCGTTGATGTGCAGGTATTTTTCAATTTCAGAGGTCATGGCTTTCCTTGGGTGTTATCTGCCGGTTGCTTGGCATTCTGTCGATTCCATTCGTAGGATGAGCGGCTGGAGCAACCACGGTCGTGAATCGTGGAAATGGGTTGTAGGGGGCTCATTTATTATAAGTGTTGATCAACGATCTCAACGTATGGTCCTCCCAAACACCAGCAATCTTCAGATAGGCTCGCGCATGTCCTTCCTTCTCAAACCCCAGCGACTCCAGAAGGCGTTCACTTCGCACATTGCGGGGCAGATGATTGGCCATGATCCGATGAAGCCCCAACTGCTCAAAGCAATGACGGTTGGTGACCTGAAGTGTTCTTTTCATCAGGCCACGGCCCTGGGCAGATTCCGCCAACGAAAAGCCGAGATGACAGGCCTGAAAAACGCCCCTCACAATGTTCGTGTAGTTACACCGCGCTAGAACCTCTCCGCTCTCGGGTTCAAGCAAGAGGAAACACAGAGCGTTGCCAGCCTGCATATTGTTTACCTGCTGCTCGACCCTGGCCTTGGCGTTGCCAGTGGTGAAGTATTCCTCATCCCTGAGCGGCTCCCAGGGTTGCAGATGCCTGCGGTTGACGCTTTCGTAACGGCTGATCCTCTCGAAATCGTCGCGGCACAATGGCCGAAGGCAGTAGCCCTCAACGCAATACTCCATAAGCCCCTCCAGATTGATCAATGGCCCCACCTCACTGCGTAGCCGCAAAGAATAGCGCCGCTGCGCGTAAAGCGACCCCTTTCATGGCAAACAGGTCTACCATGCCAGCCCCGGCAGTGGTTTCACTCGCTCCCGAACTCCATTTTTCAAGGTAGCGATAATGTCCATCGACCAGATCTCCCTCCCCAAAGGTGTCGGCCCTCACGCCGCCAAGCTGCTTGACGCTATTACTGGCGCCTCGACCCATGAAGAACTTAACCGTGCTGGCGGTAAAGCCGAGGGTTTTGTGCTGGGGCTGGAGGCCACCAAGGCGATCAAAAGCCAGATTGCGGAGTCGCTGTATGTGGCGTATGACGACGCGGCGAGCAATCGGGCTGGTGAACTGAAGGGCTAGTGCACGTCAGTCCATGGTTCCCGAATGAGGGCCAATCGCCGGAATAGGCTGACGAACATAATAATTGTCGAATTCACTGCTTTCGATGAACTGGAAGCCATGGCGAGTATAAAAGCGATTCGAAGCGCTTTCTTTGAGAGCCCCCACTTTAATAGGCAGCGCAGCCGCATCCGCCTCTTTGAAAATCTGAGAGAGAACAGCAGACCCTACCCCTGACCCTTGCGCGCTCGGCCTTACATACAAGTGGTCGAGCAAGAGTTCATTGGGGTGATGTTTGACCACTACGAAACCCACCCGCTCTCCAGATGCCTCGATGTGGCGTGTGTTGCGAGCTTCAAAGCCGCCAAGAAACCGCTCCCGCGCACGCACTGGGTCAAATCGCCCAACACGCTCCAGGCTTTCGCGCATGGCCTCGATTCGAATGGCTACCAGATTATCCAAGTCGCTATGTTGAGCAGGGACCAAAATGATGGGGGAATTTTGATTGGGTGCGACGGGCATATTGTGTGCTCCAACTACCATCCTGGGGGCTCAGTATAGAGAGCCTGATACTGATGACGCGACCTGCATGGTATGTTCGCGGCATACATGGAGTAACGGGCGCCAGGAAGGAAATGGCCATGCCAGTGGACACCCACGCAATCCGCATTCTCTCGCAACGCCTTAGCATCGAGCCCTTCTGCGAGCAGGACGCTGTTGAGTCTTTCTCTTGTATCTCACCGTCTCTGACTCGCTACATGTCCTGGGAACCGCCTGCCTCGCTGGAAGAGTACGCGCAAGTCTGGGGGCGGTGGCTGCCTGCGATAGCGGATGGCAGCGACATCGTGTTCACGGTCAGGGAGCTGATAAATGCTCATTTTGCCGGCTTGGTCGGGCTGCATCATAGCGGCAGTGAAACACCGGAGTTGGGCATCTGGATCCGTGAAGATAAACACGGGCTGGGGTTTGGTGGTGAAGCGGTGCGGGCGGTTGTTCGGTGGGCTAGCAAGCGAGTGGCGGCAAAGTACTTCATCTATCCTGTTGCGACGCAGAATCGTGCGAGTCGGCGTATTGCCGAGGTTTTGGGGGGAGTCGTTATCGAGAGGCGGATGGCGGAGAAATATGATTCGGTTGTGTATCAGATACCAGGGGTTTAACTCTGGGGATCAGGTTGGTCGGATGCCTGCTTTCGGCTGATTCTGTTGAAAAAGTCGGACGCGGTTCTCTGGGCAGAAAAGTAAGCGCGTGAGATTGAAATCTTAAATGGTCGCACAGGTACTCCGGACAGAGATTTCACGTAGCCGCGCGAAAAACAGGCTCCTACAACGCTCAGATTCCGGGCAATCCGGGAGAACCGACTTTTTAACAGAATCGGCAAAAAGCTGACACTCCGTTTGTCTTTGAAACGAGCGGCGATCAAAAGGAGTATTGACTAGGATGTCATTGAGCCAGTACAAAGGCGTGGCAGTCAGCTCTTTTTATAAATTCAACCGTGAAAAGGAAATCAAAATGGCCGATGCTCAAGTAACGTGCATTAACAAACCTAATGTAAATAGTTCCCATGAACACATCACTCATTTAGGCAATCCTGCAAATCAATGGCGCTGGACTCGGGAGCAAGTAATTGCCAGTATTGATGCTGGTACAAATACCTTCTATGTGATCGATCCGGTGAGTGGTGCCCGTGCAGACATTGGTGTCGTACGCGAATCTGGTCGTGCTCCCTATTTACGTACTTATGCAGACAGGCAGTGGAATAATAACTTGTTGTCGCTCAATCAGTGCCCCATCTGATTAAACACTGAGTTTCCACTGGTTTTTTTGATATTTTTGATTGAGACCTTTTGGCCGAAAGCCAACGATCGCCAACGGCACAGATCGGCCAGAAGCTGCCGGTGGCGACGGACAGAAAGCGGCCAGAAGCCGTCATCGTAAAACGATTACGGACTGCTTAGTCATCAAAGTCCGTTGACATAGGGCGCCAGTTATTGCCAGCGCCCGTTGAGAGGCCGCAATCGGGACTCGTAGAAAGTCCGCCGCTAGGCCCTGTTGAGAGGCCTCCACCTGGAGCGGGAAAGGGGACGGATTTCACCTAGGGAAAATAAATCTGTCCCTTTTTCCAGCCCCTTTTTCCTTTTTCGGCTGCAGTCGGCCAAAAGTGATCATTCATACTTTTCGTTGATTAAAGAGAAAATCTTTCCACGCTCGATGAGAGCAGAAAAACCTCTCGCACACTTTCTGATTTTCAAACCTCAAAAAAATCTTTACACACATTCTATAAGTGGTAGCATTTGGCCTTCTTTTATGGCGGCAAGGATGAATCATGAGCCAAGCACTATTGCAGGAGGTCGCGACATGGAAGGTGGAAGCAAGGCTGGAAGATACCAGCAGGTATTTTTTTCATATAAATATTGTAGATAAGATAACTTCAGGATCTAAGTCTTTCGTTATAGGAAGAAAGGGAACAGGTAAAACGGCCATTACAGAACACATTGTTAAAGATGTCAGTTATTCTCGGTTTGCAAAAAAGCTATCATTCAAGAGCTTTCCTTTTCAAGATCTTTATGAGTTGACGAACAATAGCTACACTGCGCCTAATCAATACATGACGCTATGGAAGTACTTGATATATAGCTCTGTTGCTAAATTGATGATAAAAAACGAAGCTATAGACAATTCGATTCGCCAAAAGCTGAGTGCGGTTTATGAGGGCGACGTTGAGCGGTCCCTTGCTCGAAGCATTAGACGGTGGGTAAGTGGCACCTTTAAAATTTCTATTCTCGGAAGCGGCATAGAAGCAAGTGGCGCAAATGCTGAACAGAAAAATGAAACCTCGTGGATCGAACGTGTTGAAACACTTGAAGATTTGCTTTTAGAACACTTGGATGGCTCTGAGTACCTAATTGTTTTTGATGAGTTGGATGAAGATTATCGAGATATAACTGATCCAGAGAATTACAAGCGCTATACTGCACTGTTGACTGGATTGTTCAAGGCTGTGCAAGACGTCCGGTCGGTTTTTGGTGAGCCTTACAAGCTATTTCCTGTTGTATTCCTACGCGACGATATTTATGACTTGTTAGTGGATAATGATAGAAACAAGTGGAACGACTTGAAGGTTCCACTTGCTTGGGACGCAACTACAATTAAAGAGCTTTTGGCTTTTCGGATCTCTAAGGCGCACTCATCAATAGATCCCGCACTGCCTTTCCATCAGGCATGGAAAATGCTGTTCACAAACTCGCCGGTAAAGTATGGGCACAAACAGCAGAAAGGGATGAAAATATTTGACTATATCACTAGAAGCACTCAATTGAGGCCTAGGGATTATATACGATACTTGCAAGCCTGCGCGGAAGAGGCTCTTCGGGATAACAAATCCAAAATAACGCCAGAAATAGTTACAAAAATCGACAAGTCTTTTTCTAATTATCTTCGCAGCGAAATTGAAGATGAAATAAGCGGTTTCTTACCAAACATAAAGTCGATATTGAATTTGTTTTCAATTGTGAGAAAGCAAACGCTTTCCATAACAGAGTTTGAAGCTGCTTATGAAGAGGAATCAAAAAATACCACTCTAGAAAGAACTGCCGACTTTGTATTGACGGTGCTTTTCAATTTCTCCGTAATTGGTAATCAGCCCAAGCAAATCAATACTCACGTATTCAGGTATATCACCCCTGAGGCAAACTTCAATCGCAAAGAACCAATAGTTTTGCATCGCGGGCTCTTTAAGTCTCTTCAAATAATTTAGAGTCCATGTATGATGGTTTGTTTTTAAACAAGTCATCCTTTGTTTCAAGATACGATGGGGTTGTAGCCCGCTATGACCCGAATCACCTTCGCTGCTCAAGACTCTTTGGCTGACCGCTTCTGGCCGAGAGATATCATTGACTTCCGGTCACTTTCGGCCGGAACCTGCTATTAAGTTTTGTCCGCACCAATAAGACTGAAAAGGGAACAGATTTGAATGGCACTTACTTAACAGCTAACCGACTGATCTGATTGCAAAAAAAGAAAAAATGGAAAAGGGGACGGATTTATTTCGAATCTGAAAAGCGGAGCGTCCCACGTATTGTTTGAGGCCGGTGATTTCATCGCTATCACACCCGACCAGTTTTTAACTGCTGGGCTATCCGGCTGGTTTCAACCGAAAAAAATGGATGGCAAGCGCTGCTAGGCACGTAGGAGCGACGCCAGGAATTTTGCATGCCCGGGATGGCTTGCATACCCGTTGGATGGTTACAAGGCCGTCCAGAAAGAGGCCGAGAAAATAGGCCTGATCAGTAAGTCGGATTAAGTAGGAAAAGCCCATGAGTATCACGAGTTTTCTGGTAGCGATCACCGCATTGACGGAAAAGGGGAATCGTGTGTCGAGGGTGCAATTTGAGTGATCGATTAAGCACCCGCTGTCCCCAACAATTCTAGCCGCTTTGCTTCCAGATGTGACATGTATTTTATGGGCTGAAATTCAACTGAGAAATTAGACTTGCTACGAGAACCTTGCCAGAGCTGGACGTGTTCGTTTTGTCCTGCGAGAACCAACGCGATGATCTCAATCGCAGTGGGAGACATGTCAGGGCCGAAGTAGATGCCAGTGAGCGCTTCGGAAGGATACCTATACGCCTTGCCGGCTTGGCTATGAATAGCACGCCACTCGTGTTCGTAAGCCCAATCAATCGCTTTGGTGCAATAGAGATCGGCCACAGGGTCGTAGTCTTCACCGCACAGGATCGGAACGATGTCGATAATAGGCATGTCTTGTGTGTAGCGGACCTTCTTAATCTTGTGAAATGGATCGGCCAAGGTTGAAAACTGCAGGCAGAAACCTTTGCAATGATCCCCGTAGTGGGACCACATCAACAAGTTGTCCTTCTTCTCTGAAAAGCAGCTGACCCCACGTTGTGACAGAAATCTTTTGATCATGTCATCTAAGGTTTTTTGACCTGTGCGAAGGAGCATAGCCCGGAGTACAGCAGGAGACGCCCTCTCGAACTCGCGCCGAATCCCATTTTCGATTTCGGGCTTCGCTAAGTAATGGCTTCGCAGTTTCTCAATATCGGCGTCAGTTGGCTCCTTGATGCGCGGTGAAAGCGCGCAGTCGTAAGGGTCATTGAAAGCTAGCGGGGAGCCGAAATAGATGAATTGGTCCTTCAGGTTCTGAAGCGATTGTGCGGTAAAGCGCTCGTACTTGTAGAGGTGCATCGGCGATGACATGGGTTCAATTATCCTAGATAAAAACCTGACGCTACTGTTTCGCTATCAGTCTGTCCACAGTCCGTTGCTAGCCGAAGCGGTCACCGCTCTCATCGTCAGGTCAACCTATCTTCGTTTCGGTTTTAACTGATCATCTTCCGCACAACGCACTGCAATGCCCATTGGCCGCTCTACCTAGGAGGCGCTCACACAGCCAAGCTTCTCGAGACCAATCCGGCGTTTCTTTCTATGAAGAGCTCAACCGCGTCGGCGGCAAGGCAGTCAAAGCAGAGGATTTTGTAACGAGGCTGGAATCCCCCAATGCCATCAAGCGCCAACTCGCCGAGTCGTTGTACATGGCTTACAACGACGCGACGAGTCATCGGTCTAATGAGCTGAAGAGCTAATCATCAGCCAGGGCAGGGTGCTTCGCGGTCCAGGAGTCTGGCGGTAAGGAGTACGCCCAGTTCGCTCAGTTGGTGGATGGCGAGAGTGATGTCGCGGTGTTTGCCGTTGAGGTCTTCGGACAGGTCGAGCAGCAGGGTGCTGACGCTGGTGAAGGTTTCGTAGCTGTTGGTGATGAGGGTTTCGTTGCTGGCGTTGGGGGCGACGGTGAAGAGGGTGATTGAATCGTTAACCATGGTTAAGTTCCTTGCTTGGGCCACTTTCCCATCGCTACTAAACAATAGGGGCGGTAGCTGTACGCAGGTTAGTAGACCGGTGGAACCTAACAAAACCGGCGCGTCCGAGGACGCCCTACGCACAGCCACCATCAAGCACAGACGGGAACGTCTGATGGATGAAGCGTGTGCACTTGTTAGGTCTAAAGGTGGGCTACTAAACCCGATCACTGAACAATTCAGCGACCGAGCCACCTTAGAGACGGCCACCCCAGCGCACAAGCCGGCGGATTCTGACGCACGCGTAGGCAATGGAGCAAGGCGCGGTGTGGAAATCGGATTTTGCCTTCAGGCGCTGCGTTATCGTTTGGGTTTTTCGCGAGCAAGCTCGCTCCTACAGAAGTGCCATATTCCGGTGTTATGGTTGGCGCTGACGATGGAGGACTGAACATGACATTGACTGTCGACACCTTGCTCGAATTGGCCATGGCCAACCCTATCAATGCGCAAATCACCGCGCGCCTGCCGGATCTGGGTGTGCAGCAGTGCATGCTCACGGCGGGCTGTTTGTTCCAGGCGGTGTGGAACCATCAGGCGAATCTGCCGGCGGCTCAGGGCGTGAAGGACTATGACGTTTTTTACTTTGACGAGGACCTGTCCTACGAGGCGGAAGACGCGGTAATTCGTGCGGCGCAGGTGCTATTCCAAGACCTGGGGGTGAATGTGGAGGTCAGGAATCAGGCGCGGGTGCACCTTTGGTATGGGCAGCGGTTTGGCCGGCCCTATCCACAGTTGCATTCGGCCAGGCAGGGCGTTGATCGGTACCTGGTGGCGGGCACGTGCATTGCGCTGGAGATTGCCTCCGGCGAGGTGTATGCGCCTTATGGCTTGGAGGATGTGGAGCAGGGGGTGTTGCGGATCAACCCTTTGCACGCAGAGCCCGAGCTGTTTTTGCACAAGGCCAGGAGTTATCAGGCGCGTTGGCCGTGGCTCAAGATTGTCGAGCCGGGCTGAGCCCCCGCTCACAAATCCAGTAACCCCCCGAGTACGCCGCAGCCTATCACCACCAACCATGGCGGCAGCTTCCACACCATCAGCGCGACCAGTGCGAGCAACGCCAGGGCCACGTCATACCCGTTGAAAATCGCGCTGGTCCACACCTGCTGGTACAGCGCCGCCAACAACAGGCCAACCACCGCCGCGTTCACCCCGGCCAGCGCCGCCTGGGTGCGCGGGCTTTTGCGCAGGTTGGCCCAGAAGGGCAAGGCGCCGAAGATCAGTAGAAACGAGGGGGCGAAGATCGCCAGCAGCGCGATCACCCCGCCAAGCCAACCGCTCGGGGCGTGGGTCATGGAGGCGCCGAGGAAGGCGGCGAAGGTGAACAGCGGGCCGGGCATAGCCTGGGTGGCGCCGTAACCGGCGAGGAATACATCGTTGCTGACCCAGTGGCTGGGCACCACTTCGGCTTGCAGTAGCGGCAACACTACGTGGCCGCCGCCGAATACCAGCGCGCCGCTGCGGTAGAAGGCGTCCACCAGCGCCAGCGTGGGGTTGAGCGCCCATGCGGAGAGGAGTGGCAAGCCTATAAGCAGCAGCAAAAACAGCATCAACCACAGGGCTCCGGCACGGCGGCTGATGGCGATGGGCAGCGCGTCGGGCTCGGCACTGCTCTCGGGCTTGAACAGCAACAGGCCGGCCACGCCTGCGACCACCATGACCCCGACTTGAGCCCAGGCGGAGGGTTGCAGCAGCACCACGCAGGCGGCGATCAACATCAACGCCACCCGTAAAACGCCTCGGCACAGGTTGCGTGCCATGCCCCATACGGCCTGGGCCACCACCGCTACGGCGACGACCTTGAGGCCGTGCAGCGCGCCATGGGGGAGGGCGCCGCCGTAGTGGGCCAGCCCCAGGGCAAACAGGATCAGGGCGATGGCCGACGGCAAGGTGAACCCGGCCCAGGCTGCCGCCGCGCCCCGGTAACCCGCGCGGGACAGGCCCAACGCGATACCGACCTGGCTGCTGGCCGGGCCGGGCAGGAATTGGCACAGGGCGACCAGTTCGGCATAGCTGCGCTCGCTGAGCCAGCGGCGGCGGCTGACGAACTCTTGGCGAAAATAGCCCAGGTGCGCAATCGGCCCGCCGAAGGAAGTGAGGCCCAGGCGCAGGAAGATCAGGAACACTGACCAGGGGCTGCTGCGGTGATCGGCAAGCTGAGGCAAGGGGGCGTCTCGGGCAACGATGCTGGATGTTGCCGACCATAACCAATTTTCATGACGCGCAGAAGAGCGGGTATTTTGCTGCTCCCATTGAATTTATCCGCGGTTGCTTGAGTCACTCAAAGCAGTGCATTGTTTTTCCATCCACAGGACCTCAAGGACCGACCATGACCTTTTTCATCTTCCTGCTCGCCTGCGCCGCCGCCGCCAGTACCGGTGTGATCTTCAAACCCGGTGCCTGGTACGAATCCCTGGTCAAGCCCAGCTTTACCCCGCCCAATTGGCTGTTCCCGGTGGCATGGACGATCATCTACCTGCTGTTGGCCTGGGCCGGTTACCGCTTGACCCTGATCCCCGGCAGCGAAATGGTGTTGGCCTTGTGGGCGGCGCAGATTGCATTGAACACGCTGTGGACGCCGGTGTTCTTCGGGGCCCATCGGTTGTTCGCCGGGATGGTGATTATCGTGCTCTTGTGGCTCACCGTGGCAGCGATGGTGGTGCTGGCCGTGCGCCTGGATTTGATTACCGGGCTGATCCTGTTCCCGTATCTGGCGTGGCTGTGCGTGGCCGCGGCGTTGAACTTCTCGATCCTGCGTAATAATCGCTGATGGCTTACCAGCATTGGCCCGCCAGTGAGCCCGAACTGGCCCAGATGCGCCGCTTCAATCAGAAACTGGCGTGGATGCCGCGCTTTAAAATCCGCAACCGCGTGACGCCGCGCATGATCCAGGCACTGCTACGCGCCAGCCAGACGTTCAAGAAGGCGCCCGTGGTTGAGCTGAAAAGGCTGGGCACGGTGCCCGTGCGCATCTTGCGCCCCAGTGGCAAGCTCAAAGGCGTGGTGCTGGATATCCACGGCGGTGGCTGGGTGATCGGCAATGCGCAAATGAATGACGACCTTAACCTCGGCATGGTCAACGCTTGCGATGTGGCGGTGGTGTCGGTGGATTATCGGCTGGCGGTGGATACGCCGATCGAAGGGGTGCTGGACGATTGCCTGACGGCTGCGCGCTGGCTTTTGGCGGACTGCCCGGAGTTTGCCGGCTTGCCGGTGTTTTTCGTTGGCGAGTCGGCCGGCGGGCACTTGGCGGCGGCCACCTTGTTGGCGCTCAAGCAATGGCCCGAGTTGCTCCAGCGGGTAAGCGGCGCGGTGTTGTATTACGGCGTCTACGATTTGACCGGCACGCCCAGTGTGCGCACGGCCGGGCCGGGCACCTTGTTGCTGGACGGTCCGGGCATGGTCCAGGCGCTGCGCCTGCTGACGCCGGGGATCAGCGACCAGACGCGCCGGCAGCCGCCGTTGTCCCCTTTGTATGGGGACTTTGAGGGGCTGCCGCCAGCGCTGATGTTCGTGGGCGAATTGGACCCGCTCAAGGATGACACCCTGCTTATCGCCGAGCGATGGGCGGCGGTTGAGGCCCATCTACTGCCGGAAGCGGCCCATGGGTTTATTCATTTTCAGGTGGCGATGGCCGATCGCGTGTTGGCTTACGCTCGCCAGTGGATAGCGGGTCGGATCCTTGGCGATGAGCGTTAGTATCGAGGCGGTGCAGGCCGCTGACATTCCCCAGGTGCTGAGCTTCGCTTTGCAGGCGCGTGATGAACTGTTTCCGTCGCTCAGTGCCAGCGGAGTACCCCAGGATCTGGCGCAGTTTGAAGCCATCTATCTTGAGGGCGGCGGGCGGTTTTTGATTGCTCGTGCCGAAGGCCGGATAGTTGCCTCGGTGGCTTATCGGCCCTACGACGGCCGCTTCCCGCAGTTGAACTATCAGGGTCGCAAGACGGTGGAAGTGGTGCGCCTGTATGTGCTCCCGGCAGTGCGCCGCCTGGGCCTGGCGGGCCAGTTGTACCGCTCGCTGGAGGCGCTGGCGCGGGCGAATGGCGTGGAGGTGATGTACTTGCACACCCACCCGTTTCTGCCCGGCGCGATTGATTTCTGGCGGCGGCAGGGGTTCGAAGTGGTGGATGTCGAGGCCGACCCGATCTGGCAAACAACCCATATGCACCTGCCTCTGTAGAACCAATGTGGGAGAGGGCTTGCTCCCGATGAGGGAGTGTCAGCAAACACATCTATGACTGACCCACCGACATCGGGAGCAAGCCCCCTCCCACATTTTGATCACAGTTGGCTGTCAGGCTGTCACCAGAACAAGCTGCTCCAACCTACAGGTTCAGTTGGAGCGCAGACGCAGGATTTGCGCACCGTCGAACGGGTCTGTCAGGTAATGCCCCTGTGCCCCGAAGGTCTCTTGCAAACGCTGCGGCGTCAGCACTTGCAGCGGCGCGCCCAGCGCCACCAGTTGCCCGCGATCCAGTACGGCCAGGCGATCACAGGTCAGCGCCTGATTCAGGTCATGCAGCGCAATCAAGGTCGTCACCGGCAAGCCTTGCACGCCTTTGAGGATCGCCAGTTGATGCTGGATATCCAGGTGATTGGTCGGCTCGTCCAGCAACAAAATCTGCGGCCGTTGCGCCAGGGCGCGGGCGATGTGTACGCGCTGACGCTCGCCACCGGAGAGGCTGCGCCAGGCGCGTTGGCTCAGGTGGGTGGCGTCTACGTCATGCAGGGCCTGGTGCACGATGGCATCGTCTTCGCGCGACCACGGGCTCAGCGCCGACAGCCACGGCGTGCGGCCCAGGGCCACGGCATCGAACACGCGAATGGCGTCGTCGGTGTCGGCCTGTTGCTCCACGACCGCCAATTGTTGCGCGATGGTGCGGCGCGGCAACTCACCCAGCGACTTGCCACCCAGGCGAACATCGCCGCTGGCCGGCACACGTAATCCAGCCAGCAATTTGAGCAGGGTGGATTTGCCTGAACCATTGGGCCCGACGATGCCGAGGGTTTCACCCAACTGCACGTCCAGGTCAATGTCACGCAGCAACTGCGCCTCACGCACTTTGAAGCCCAGGCCGCTGCAACTGAGCACGCTCATCGCGCATTCCTCCGGCCAATCAGGATCAGCGCAAACACCGGCGCGCCCACCAATGCGGTCACCACACCCACCGGAATCACCTGGCCCTTGATCAAGGTGCGCGACAGCACGTCCGCTGCGATCAAAAACAGCGCGCCACCCAAGGCGCTGGCCGGCAACAAGCGCGAATGCCCGGTGCCAAGCAACAGGCGCACCGCGTGGGGAATCACCAAACCGACAAACCCGATGGAGCCGACGATGGACACCATCACCGCCGTCACCAGCGCAGCGCAGGCCACCAGCACAAATTGCACGCGGCGCACCGGGATGCCGAGGGAGGCCGCCGAGTCGCTGCCGAAGGTAAACGCATCCAGTGCGCGACGGTGCCACAGGCACACCGCGAGCCCCACGACCGCCACCGGCACCGCCAACCACACCGATGGCCAGCGCACGCCGCTGAGGTTGCCCAGCAGCCAGAACATAATGCCGCGGGCTTGTTCGGAGCTGGCGGACTTGGTGATCAGGAACGCGGTCAGGGCATTGAACAACTGCGAGCCGGCGATGCCCGCGAGGATGATCTGCCCGGTGCCGCTGGACGATCCGCTGGCCCGCGCCAGCAGCGTCACCAGCGCAAACGCCGCCATCGCCCCCACAAACGCGCCGGCCGATAACGACACCAGGCCACCGCCCACGCCAATCAAGGCAACGAGTACCGCGCCGGTTGACGCGCCGGCGCTGATGCCCAGCAGGTACGGATCGGCCAGCGGGTTACGCAGCAGTGATTGCAGGATCACGCCGCATGTTGCCAACCCTGCGCCGCAGGCTGCGGCCACCAGGGCACGGGTGAGCCGATAGTTCCACACCACACCTTCGTCGATGGGGTCCAGCACGAAGCCTGCGCCCCAGAGTTTATTGGCGAGCACCTGCAGCACCACCTGCGGTTCGATGGCAGTTTCACCGATGGCGACGCCAGCGAGTAGGGCGAGCAGCAGCAACGCCAGGGCGAGTAGGGTGCGCATCATTGGCCCAGGTTATAGCCGTCGATGGCGGCGGCCAGTTGTTCAAGGCCTTCGAAGGTGCGCAGGCTCGCCTGCAACGCCAGGGCGTCGAGGATGATGATGCGGTTGTTCTTCACCGCGTCCATGTTGCGGGTCACGGGGTCGCTGTGCAGGAAGGCGAGTTTCTTTTCATGGTCGTCGGCCGGGTAGCGGCGGCGGTCCATGCGTGCGATCACCAGGAAGGTGGGGTTGGCCTTGGCGATGGTTTCCCAGCCGACGGCGGGCCACTCTTCATCGGACTGCACGACGTTACGCAGGCCTAGGGTTTGCAGCATGAATTGCGGCACGCCCTTATGGCCGGCTACGTAAGGGTCGCTGGCCATTTCGGCGCTGGAGAACCACACCAGTGCGCTAGCCTGCTTCAAGCCTTTGCCCTGCGCCGTAGCGACGGATTTGGCCAGGCGCGCCTTGAGTTCGTCGGTCAGTTGCTGGCCGCGATCCTGTACGTCGAAAATCTGCGCCAGTTGCTGGAGGCTCTGGTAGATCGTCTCGATGCGAAAGGGCTCCAACCGGGTGCCATCGGCGCCCACCAGGTTGTCCTTGCCTTCGCAGTCGGACGGCAACAGGTAGGTGGGGATCTTCAGTTCATGAAACTGCTCACGGGTGCCGACCACGCCTTGGGGCCCTACCACCCATTCCAGCTCGGCGGCCACCAGTTGCGGGCGCTTGGCGAGTACGGCTTCGAAGCTTGGCTCGTTGTTGGCCAGGCGCTCGATGCGGTCGTCCTGGGCCTTGTACTGCGCCGCCACGTTGTTGAACCACAGCGAAGTGCCGACCACCTTGTCGCCCACGCCCAGGGCGTAGAGCATCTCGGTGGCGGCTTGGCCGATGGTCACGCTGCGGGCGGGGGCGTGCTGGAAGGTCAGGGTGCTGCCGCAGTTTTGCACGGTCAACGGGTACTGAGTGGGCGCGGCTTGCGCCAGGGCACACATACCCAAGCCTGCGATCAGGGCGGTAACGCGTGGCAGCATGAGGCGATCTCCTTGTGAACCGTAGATGCAGCAGGGGAGGTACGGCTCGGAAATACGCCCATGGACGCTGCTGATGGGCAGGGCCAGGATGTCCTTCCCGGACACCCCGCCGGTTAGTGAATTAGCTGGGCCGGCAGGTCTCCTGACTGATGCGTCGTCGCCTTGTTCCCGCCTTCCCGGACGCGGTCCAGTGGCAGTGGGGAGCAGGCTCGGCATCTACAGTTGCGGGGGCAGTTTCGGTTCACGTCGCGTGCGGCGTTTCGAATTCCCTGTTAGTCCCATACGGGAACCGGCGGCGGTATGGTAAGCGATCGCGCCCTGTAGGCGCGAATCAGAGTCGAATATCTTGCGGCCCGCGGATCAGCGCTTCGATCCGGGTGCCTGTGGCGCGCTCTTCGTTGCTGAACCCGTCGTAGTCGGCCAGGTTGGCGAAGCGGATGCCGGTCAGTTGTTCGATCGCAATCACACTGCGCTGGTAGGTTCGAAGCGGGCCGAATACCAGGTCGAGTTGGCCCAGTTCGCGGCTTTGGTCAATCGTGTAGGCACTGGCCGAGGGCTTGCCATCGTCGCTGAGGTAAGCCACCACTTTCCAGAACGCCTTGGGGATTTTCACGCCACGGTAAAGCCGGTCGTCATCGGCGAACACTGGCCCGGTAAACACCGTGGCCCGGGCTTTCCAGCGCTGGGTGTTGTCGAGGATGTAGTCTTCGAGCTCCAGCCAGGTTTTCTGGTTGAAGCCGCTCATTTGAGGGGAGCAGTTGGTGAAGTGAAAGGTGTCGAAGTTGGCGGTGTTCGCCTCGTCGCCCCAGTTGGGGTCCTGGCGCCGTACCAGGTGGCCGCGGTCCAGGCCATTGCCGGCATAGAGGTCTTCACCTACTTGGGCGTCCAGGGGCAGGCGGCCATCGTAGGCCCAGGTGTCGTTGCTGCGCGTGATGTCCACATGCTTGGCGCCGTCGATATTGACCCCCACGTAGAGCGCCAATCGTCGGGAGCGCGACATGGTGATGGAGAAATGCGTGTAGTCCAGGCGCTTGGGTTGCACGTCGCCCGCCAGTGGCTCGCCAACCGTGGGCCATGGCACCACGAAATCGCTGAGGAAATCGTCGGCATAGCCCGCGCGGTTTTTGAAGTCCTTGGCCGCTGTGACACGCGGCGTCGCGGCTCTGGCTTCCAGCAGGGTGGGGCTGGCCGCGACCAATGGACGCAGGTCGGCGAGCCTTGGGCGGTGGGAAAGGTCGATTTTGGCTGTGCGGGCGGGCATGGGCATGTTCCTTATGGGCCTCGGATAAACACCACTGAAACACAAACTCATGACAATTTGGCCCAGGGGGCGAACACAGGGCTATCCTGAAAACCGTTACCCGGACGTTCATCACACGCCAAAAAGGAGCCAGCTCATGTGTGTTCGCCAACTGCGCAACCCGATTTTCTGCCTGATCCCGCCGTACATGCTCGACCAGATCGCCCGCCACGGGGATAAAGCCCAGCGGGAGGTCGCATTACGCACGCGCGCCAAGGACAGCACGTTCCGGTCGTTGCGTATGGTCGCGGTACCCGCCAAGGGCCCGGCCCGCATGGCACTGGCCATGGGCGCCGAGAAGCAACGCTCGATCTACAGCGCCGAAAACACCGACAGCCTGCCCGGCAAGCTGATTCGCGGCGAAGGGCAGCCCGCCAGTGGCGATGCCGCAGTAGACGAAGCCTATGACGGCCTGGGCGCCACCTTCGATTTTTTTGACCAGGTATTCGACCGCAACTCCATCGACGATGCGGGCATGGCGCTGGACGCCACGGTGCACTTCGGCCAGGACTACAACAACGCGTTCTGGAATTCGACCCAGATGGTGTTCGGCGATGGCGACCAGCAGTTGTTCAATCGCTTCACCGTGGCACTCGACGTCATTGGCCATGAGTTGGCTCATGGCGTGACCGAGGATGAGGCCAAGCTGATGTACTTCAACCAGTCCGGCGCGCTGAACGAGTCGCTGTCGGATGTATTCGGTTCGTTGATCAAGCAGTACGCGCTGAAGCAAACGGCCGAGGACGCCGACTGGTTGATCGGCAAGGGGCTGTTTACCAAAAAGATCAAAGGCACCGCTCTGCGTTCGATGAAAGCCCCGGGCAGCGCCTTTGATGACAAGCTGCTGGGCAAAGACCCGCAGCCGGGGCATATGGATGATTTTGTGCAAACCTACGAGGACAATGGTGGCGTGCATATCAATTCCGGCATTCCCAACCACGCGTTCTATCAGGTGGCGACCAAGATTGGCGGGTTCGCCTGGGAGCGTGCAGGGCGGATCTGGTATGACGCACTGCGCGATTCGCGGCTGCGGCCCAATTCCGGCTTTTTGCGTTTTGCGCGTATCACCCATGATATTGCCGGTCAGCTTTATGGCGTAAACAAGGATGAGCAGAAGGCGGTCAAGGCAGGCTGGAAAGCGGTGGGCATTAACGTTTGACGAAGCCGCCTGTGCGGCGAGGAACAGCCATGCGAATTTCAATCAAGGAAAGCGGCGGGGCGGCGTTTTTTCCAGGGTTGGCCAAACCGCGCAGCGTCGAACTGGACGCGCTGCCCGAGCAGGACCAGCAAGAGTTACGGCAACTGATCGAAGACTCGGGTTTCTTTCGGTTGCCGCAAAGCACTCGCCCTGAACCAGGCAACCCCGGCCAGGTGCATTACACCCTGACAGTGACGGAAGGCGCGCGCGAGCACACGGTCTGTGTGCTCGCGCCGGTAAAGTCCCAGGCCCTGGATGGTTTGGTGCAGTGCGTGCGACGACATATTAATTGTTGAAGCGCCAAGGCTGGCAGGCTACTTACGATCCAGCCACACCGTCTGCGCATTGCAGAACTCGCGTACACCGAAGTGCGACAGCTCGCGACCGAACCCGCTCTTCTTCACGCCGCCAAACGCCACCCGCGGGTCTGACACGCTGAACGCGTTGACGAAGACCCCGCCGGTTTCCAGCTGGTCGGCGACCGCTCGCGCCTTTGCCGAGTCGGCCGTGAAGATGCTGGCGGTCAGGCCGAACTCGCTGTCGTTGGCCAGGGCCACGGCGTGGTCGGCGTCGCGGGCGGTGATGATCGACGCCACGGGGCCGAACAGTTCCTGTTTGAACGACGTCATTTGGTCGGTGACGTCGGCCAGTACGGTCGGCTCATAGTAATTGCCCGCGCCCGCGACTTTATGGCCGCCCAGCAGCAGCCTGGCGCCTTCTTCCAGGGTCGCCTGGACCTGGCCGTGCAGTTCGTCACGCAGATCAAAACGCGCCATGGGGCCAATATAGGTGGCGGTCGAGGTGGGTTCGCCCATCACCAGGGCGCGGCTGGCTTCCAGGAATTTGGCGGTGAAGGCTTCAACCACGCCTGCTTCGATGATCAAGCGCTTGGCGGCGGCACAGACCTGGCCGCTGTTCTGGAAGCGGCCGATGACGGCGGCTTGTACGGCGGCGTCGAGGTCGGCGTCGTTGAGCACGATAAACGGGTCGGAGCCACCCAGTTCCAGCACGCATTTTTTCAATGCGGCCCCGGCCTGTGAACCGATGGCGATGCCTGCGCGCACGCTGCCGGTGAGGGTTACGGCGGCGATGCGCGGGTCGGCGATGGCGGTGGACACGCCGTCCTGGGTCACGTTGATCACTTCAAACACACCTTCGGCAAAACCGGCTTTGCGCAGCGCTTGCTGGATCAGGTAGGCGCTGCCCATTACGTTGGGCGCATGTTTGAGTACATAGGTGTTGCCGGCGAGCAGGGTCGGCACGGCGCCGCGCAGCACTTGCCACACCGGGAAGTTCCACGGCATCACCGCGAGAATCGGGCCCAGTGGGCGGTATTCGATCCGGGCGCTGCCGTTGTCCACCAAGGTAGGTTCCGGGGCGAGCATGGCCGGGCCGTGGGCGGCGTACCACTCGCTGAGCTGGGCGCATTTTTCAATCTCGGCGCGGGCCTGGGCGATAGGCTTGCCCATTTCCAGGGTGATCATCTGTGCCATGTCTTCAGCTTGCTCACGCAGGGCGACAGCCAGGGCCAGCAGATAGTCGGCACGCTGGTTCACCGGGGTGTGGCGCCAGGTACGGAAGGCATCGGTCGCGCGGGTGAGGGCGGCATCCAGTTGTGCTGCGCTTTCATAGGGGTAGCTGGCAACGGTTTCACCGTTGGCGGGATTGATCGACAAGGCGTGGGTCTGGTGGGAAATAGCGTTGTTCATGGCACCGTCCGGCTGAATGAGTGGAATGGGACCAGCGTACGGGGCTGTATCTTTTCTGGAAACTGAATAATATTAAGCAATACGTTCATGAATGGAGAATGACTTGGATCTGGTGCAGCTGGAAATCTTCAAGGCGGTTGCCGAACAAGGCAGCATCAGCGCCGCCGCACAGTTGATTCATCGGGTGCCGTCGAACCTCACCACGCGCATCAAGCAACTGGAGCAGGATTTGGGCGTGGAGTTATTCATCCGTGAGAAGAGTCGATTGCGTTTGTCCCCTGCGGGGTGGAATTTCCTCGGCTATACGCGGCGTATTCTCGATCTGGTGCAGGAAGCCCGCGCCACGGTGGCGGGGGAGGAGCCCCAAGGCGCCTTTGCCTTGGGCTCCCTGGAAAGCACGGCGGCGGTGCGTATCCCGGCGTTACTAGCGGCGTATAACCAGCAATACACCAAGGTGGAGTTGGACCTGAGTACGGGCCCCTCGGGCACCATGATCGAAGGCGTGCTGTCGGGCCGGCTGACGGCGGCCTTTGTCGATGGTCCGGTGCTGCACTCCACGCTGGAGGGTGTGGCGGTGTTTGAGGAGGAGATGGTGGTGATCGCGCCGCTGCATCACGCGCTGATCAGCCGGGGGCAGGATGTGAATGGCGAGAACATCTATACGTTTCGCTCGAACTGCTCGTACCGGCATCACTTTGAACGCTGGTTTTCACAGGATGGCGCGGTGCCGGGCAAGATCTTCGAGATCGAGTCATACCATGGCATGTTGGCCTGTGTCAGCGCCGGGGCCGGGCTGGCGCTGATGCCGCGCAGTATGCTGGAGAGTATGCCGGGGTGCGCGGCGGTGAGTGTGTGGCCGTTGACGGACAGCTTTCGACTGCTCAATACCTGGCTGATCTGGCGGCGGGGCACGGTTTCGCAGAGTTTGAACAGTTTCGTAAAACTGCTGGAAGAACGCAATCTGCCAGCACCCTAGATCAAATGTGGGAGC
>NZ_SPKN01000035.1:49324-80919 GCF_023127765.1 Pseudomonas sp. W15Feb34 | reverse complement strand
TTGCCTGCGATAGCGGTGTGTCAGTCAATGAATCTTTAACTGAACCGCCGCTATCGCAGGCAAGCCAGCTCCCACAGGTGTCTTGCATCAGCCGCCAAATTGCAGGGTGCCCATCGCCAGTTTGGCCATGATCGCCGTTGCACCCAACTGCACCAGCCACAAGGCCAGTCCACCCAGAAATACCCCCAGCGCCACTTGCAGCACCAGGCTCTTCTGGCGCTTGGCTTGCGGTGCGCGTGGGGCATAGTCGTGCAATTCGTCGCGGTCGGCGCGCAGGTCCAGGTCATCGTTTCTCATAGGGTTCTCGCAGCAAGGAGGCAGTCGACGTTCAGTCTAGTGTGTTCGCCAATAAAAAGGGGGAAGCCAATGGCTTCCCCCCTTCGTCTAACGCTTGCCGGCTTACAGCACCTCGACAATCGCCTTGGTCACCGCACCAATGTTCGACTGGTTCAGCGCCGCCACACAGATACGCCCGGTGTCCAGTGCATAGATGCCAAACTCGGTACGCAGGCGTGTGACTTGCTCAACGGTCAGGCCGGAGTAGGAGAACATCCCACGCTGGCGACCGACGAAGCTGAAGTCATGACCTGGCGCAGCCTTGGCCAGCTCGGCCACCATCTGCTCGCGCATACCGCGGATGCGCAGGCGCATTTCGGCCAACTCGGCTTCCCACTGAGCGCGCAGCTCAGGGTTGTTCAACACTGCGGCAACGATGGCTGCGCCGTGGGTGGGCGGGTTGGAGTAGTTGGTGCGGATCACGCGCTTGACCTGGGACAGGATGCGCGCGCTTTCTTCCTTGGACTCGCTGACGATCGACAGCGCGCCTACGCGCTCGCCATACAGCGAGAACGACTTGGAGAACGAGCTGGACACAAAGAAGGTCAGGCCCGACTCAGCGAACAGGCGCACTGCGGCGGCGTCTTCGTCGATGCCATCGCCAAAGCCCTGGTAGGCCATGTCGAGGAACGGCACCAGGTTCTTGGCCTTGACCACCTCCAGCACGTCTTGCCAGTCGGCCGGGCTCAGGTCGACGCCGGTCGGGTTGTGGCAGCAGGCGTGCAGCACCACGATGGACTGTGGTGGCAGGGCGTTGAGGTCTTCGAGCAGGCCGGCACGGTTCACGTCATGGGTGGCCGCGTCGTAATAACGGTACGTCTGCACCGGGAAACCGGCTTTTTCGAACAGCGCCTGGTGGTTTTCCCAGCTTGGGTCGCTGATGGCGACAACGGCGTCGGGCAGCAGTTGCTTGAGAAAGTCGGCGCCGATTTTCAGTGCACCCGTGCCGCCGACGGCCTGGGCGGTAATCACACGGCCGGCGCTCAGCAGCGGCGACTGCGCACCAAACAGCAGCTTCTGCACGGCCTGGTCGTAGGCCGCGATACCGTCGATCGGCAAGTAGCCACGGGCGGCGTGTTGCGCCACACGAATGGCTTCCGCTTCGGCAACGGCACGCAAGAGTGGAATCTTCCCCTCCTCGTTGCAGTAAACGCCCACGCCAAGGTTGACCTTGGTGGTTCGTGTATCGGCGTTGAATGCTTCGTTGAGGCCCAGGATAGGATCGCGTGGTGCCATTTCGACAGCGGAGAACAGGCTCATTTTTGCGGCAGCTCTATGGGGGAAGGGAGGGACGTGTCGCGCTCCAGCCGAATGCACTAGAGCGGTGCACAAACGGGGAGCTAGTATAGAGGCCATCACCGCGCAGGGCGACAGCCGAAATGGCTTTTCGGCCAAGTTTTTCGGTTTATTTGCTGACCGTTAGTCTTATTGCAACCTTGAAGGGAAAGGACATGTAGGACGTCAGCCTTGAAACCCGTCACATTCGCCACCACTTCTACAGCTATCATGGTTTTTTCCTGCAACCTGCGATGATTATTCGCGGGTTGCTGAGCTATTTCGTCCCTGGCGGTGTCGAGTCTGGGGTGACTTCACGAGGTACGTTATGTCGGATTTCCAGCTCGTTACCCGTTTTGAACCCGCCGGCGATCAACCGGAAGCCATTCGCCAGATGGTCGAAGGCATCGAGGCCGGCCTGGCGCACCAGACGCTGCTTGGGGTGACCGGTTCCGGCAAGACCTTCAGCATCGCCAACGTGATCGCCCAGACCAACCGCCCGACCCTGGTGCTGGCGCCGAACAAGACCCTGGCCGCGCAGCTTTACGGCGAGTTCAAGGCGTTCTTCCCCAACAACGCGGTTGAGTACTTCGTTTCCTACTACGACTACTACCAGCCCGAAGCCTACGTGCCGTCCTCCGATACCTTTATCGAGAAGGATGCATCGATCAACGACCATATCGAACAGATGCGGCTGTCGGCGACCAAGGCGTTGCTGGAGCGCAAGGACGCGATCATCGTCACCACGGTGTCGTGCATCTACGGTCTGGGCAGCCCCGAAACCTACTTGAAGATGGTGCTGCACGTTGACCGAGGCGACAAACTCGACCAGCGCGAACTGCTGCGCCGCCTGGCGAGCCTGCAGTACACCCGTAACGACATGGACTTCGCCCGCGCCACCTTCCGGGTGCGCGGCGATGTGATTGACATCTACCCGGCCGAATCCGACCTGGAAGCGATCCGCATCGAGCTGTTCGATGACGAAGTCGAAAGCCTGTCGGCCTTCGACCCGTTGACCGGCGAGGTGATCCGCAAGCTGCCACGCTTTACCTTCTACCCGAAAAGCCACTACGTGACCCCGCGTGAAACCCTGATGGGCGCCATAGAGGGTATCAAGGTCGAGTTGGCCGAGCGCCTGGAGTACCTGCGTTCCAACAACAAGCTGGTGGAAGCCCAGCGCCTTGAGCAGCGCACCCGTTTTGACCTGGAAATGATCCTGGAGCTGGGCTACTGCAACGGCATCGAAAACTACTCGCGCTACCTGTCGGGTCGCGAATCCGGGGCGCCGCCGCCGACCCTCTATGATTACCTGCCGCCGGACGCCTTGCTGGTGATCGACGAATCCCACGTCAGCGTGCCGCAGGTGGGGGCCATGTATAAGGGCGACCGCTCGCGTAAGGAAACCCTGGTGGAGTACGGCTTCCGCCTGCCGTCGGCGCTGGACAACCGGCCAATGCGCTTTGACGAGTGGGAGGCCATCAGCCCGCAGACCATCTTTGTGTCGGCGACGCCCGGCAACTATGAAGCCGAGCACGCTGGTCGCGTGATCGAGCAGTTGGTGCGACCTACTGGCCTGGTGGACCCGGAGATTGAAATCCGCCCGGCGTTGACCCAGGTCGACGATCTGCTGTCGGAGATCAACAAGCGTGTGGCCCTGGAAGAGCGGGTGCTGGTTACCACATTGACCAAGCGCATGTCCGAAGACTTGACCGACTACCTGGCCGACCACGGCGTGCGCGTACGTTACCTGCACTCGGACATCGACACCGTGGAGCGGGTAGAGATCATCCGCGACCTGCGCCTGGGGACCTTCGATGTGCTGGTGGGGATCAACCTGCTGCGTGAGGGTCTGGACATGCCCGAAGTGTCGCTGGTGGCGATTCTGGATGCGGACAAGGAGGGCTTCCTGCGCTCCGAGCGCTCGTTGATCCAGACCATCGGCCGGGCGGCGCGTAACCTCAATGGCCGGGCGATCCTGTATGCGGACCGCATCACCGGCTCCATGGAGCGGGCGATTGGCGAGACCCAGCGTCGTCGCGACAAACAGATCGCGTTCAACCTGGAACACGGCATCACCCCCAAGGGCGTGTTCAAGGACGTTGCCGACATCATGGAAGGCGCCACCGTGCCCGGCTCGCGCAGCAAGAAGCGCAAGGGCATGGCCAAGGCTGCCGAGGAAAGTGCCAAGTACGAGAACGAACTGCGCTCGCCGAGTGAGATCACCAAGCGGATTCGGCAGTTGGAAGAGAAGATGTACCAGCTGGCTCGGGACCTGGAGTTTGAGGCGGCGGCGCAGACGCGGGATGAGATTGGCAAGTTGCGCGAGCGTCTGTTGGCTGTTTGATTTGCGTTGATTGGGCTGGCCTCATCGCGGGCAAGCCCGGCTCCCACATTGATCTGTGAGCGCGGTCAAAATGTGGGAGCTGGCTTGCCTGCGATGGCCGCGCCTCGGTTTTCCAGATATCCCCCAGGCTGTTACCATTCGCCCCTTGTTTCAATTTTCAGTTTTATCGCCCATTCGAGACCTGCCATGACCACCGTCCGCACGCGCATTGCGCCATCGCCTACTGGGGATCCCCACGTCGGTACTGCTTACATCGCCTTGTTCAACTACTGCTTTGCCAAGCAGCATGGTGGTGAATTCATCCTGCGGATCGAAGATACCGATCAACTGCGCTCCACCCGTGAGTCGGAACAGCAGATTTTCGATGCCTTGCGCTGGCTGGGCATTACCTGGGCTGAAGGTCCGGACGTCGGCGGCCCGCATGGCCCGTATCGCCAGAGCGAGCGCAGCGACATCTACAAGCAATACACCCAGCAACTGGTCGACATGGGCCACGCCTTTCCGTGCTTCTGCACCGCCGAAGAGCTGGACCAGATGCGCGCCGAGCAACAGGCCCGTGGCGAGACCCCGCGCTACGATGGTCGCGCGCTGTTGTTGTCCAAGGAGGAAGTGGCCGCACGCCTGGCGGCTGGCGAACCCCACGTTATCCGCATGAAAGTGCCGAGCGAAGGCGTGTGCGTGGTGCCGGACATGCTGCGCGGTGACGTCGAAATCCCGTGGGACCGCATGGACATGCAAGTGTTGATGAAGACCGACGGCTTGCCGACGTACTTCCTGGCCAACGTGGTCGACGACCATCTGATGGGCATCACCCATGTGCTACGCGGTGAAGAGTGGCTGCCATCGGCGCCGAAACTGATCCTGCTGTACGAATACTTCGGCTGGGAGCAACCGCAGCTGTGCTACATGCCGCTGCTGCGTAACCCGGACAAGAGCAAGCTGTCCAAGCGCAAGAACCCAACGTCGGTAACGTTCTACGAGCGCATGGGCTTTATGCCTGAGGCGATGCTCAACTACCTGGGCCGCATGGGCTGGTCGATGCCGGACGAGCGGGAGAAATTCTCGTTGCAGGAAATGGTCGACAACTTCGATCTCTCCCGTGTTTCCCTCGGCGGGCCGATCTTCGATATCGAGAAGCTGTCGTGGCTCAACGGCCAGTGGCTGCGTGACTTGCCCGTGGAAGAGTTTGCCAGCCGCGTGCAGCAATGGGCGTTGAACCCCGAGTACATGATGAAGATTGCGCCGTTGGTGCAGGGCAGGGTAGAGACATTCAGCCAGGTCGCGCCCTTGGCCAGTTTCTTCTTTGCCGGCGGCGTGAACCCGGATGCCAAGCTGTTTGAATCCAAAAAGCTCTCCGGCGACCAGGTTCGCCAACTGATGCAGTTGATCCTGTGGAAGCTCGAAAGCCTGCGTCAGTGGGAAAAAGATGCGATCACGGCCACGATCCAGGCGGTGGTGGAATCCCTTGAGCTGAAACTGCGCGATGCCATGCCGCTGATGTTTGCCGCGATCACCGGGCAAGCGAGTTCGGTGTCGGTGCTCGATGCGATGGAAATCCTCGGCCCGGACCTGACCCGTTTCCGCCTGCGCCAAGCCCTTGATTTGCTTGGTGGTGTGTCGAAGAAAGAAAACAAGGAATGGGAAAAGCTGCTGGGCGCCATCGCTTAAGCAGGCCGTTGCAGTGACGAAACCCCGGTTTTCCGGGGTTTCGTCGGTAAGTGATTGTTATCCCGGCAAAAAATTTTGAAAATTGTTGAAAATAAATTTGACACGTTTCCAAACCGCCATTAAGATTCGCCCCGTCCTCACCGATGAGGGGCTATAGCTCAGCTGGGAGAGCGCTTGCATGGCATGCAAGAGGTCAACGGTTCGATCCCGTTTAGCTCCACCAATTTACAGGTTCAAGGTTCCGGCCACACCGTCCTTGAATTGATCAGGCATCAGCTCTGATCAGATGTACAGAAGGTTTTGTCCCCTTCGTCTAGTGGCCTAGGACACCGCCCTTTCACGGCGGTAACAGGGGTTCGAGTCCCCTAGGGGACGCCAGTTTCAACAAGCAGCTCGAAAGGTCTGCTGCGTCGCGAGACGAAAAATCCGGGGCTATAGCTCAGCTGGGAGAGCGCTTGCATGGCATGCAAGAGGTCAACGGTTCGATCCCGTTTAGCTCCACCAATTTTACAGGTTCAAGGTTCCGGCCACACCGTCCTTGAATCGATCAGTTCTCAGCGCTGATCAGTGTATAGAAGGTTTGTGTCCCCTTCGTCTAGTGGCCTAGGACACCGCCCTTTCACGGCGGTAACAGGGGTTCGAGTCCCCTAGGGGACGCCACGATTACCCGCTTTGCGGGATTTTTAAGGGTCATTCAATTATTGAATGGCCCTTTTGTTTGTCTGGCGTTCGGCCATTTTCTTGATTGATTCCATTTTTTTGTTCTGACCGGCGGTCGTACCTTTCGCTTGCGCAATATTATTATGGTAATAATATCCAACCCATGAAAGTCGGAGGCCTTGATGAGCGATAAAAAAGCGCAAACCCGCGAACGTATTTTGCAGGCTGCCAGCGCGGCATTGATCCAGCGCGGCCCGGCTGAGCCGAGTGTGGGGGAGGTCATGGGGGCGGCAGGGCTGACCGTCGGTGGTTTCTACGCGCACTTTGAAAGCAAGGACGCGTTGATGCTGGAGGCGTTCAGCCAGTTGCTGGCGCAGCGCCGGGCCTCTATCGACGATCTGGACACGCAGCTCACCGGCGAAGAGCGTCGGGCGCTGGTGGCGGCCTTCTATCTGTCACGCAAGCATCGTGATTCAACCTCCCAGGCCTGCCCCTTGCCGGCCACAGTTGGCGAGATGGGTCGCTTGCCCGACGCATTTCGCGAGGTCTTGAGCGAGCACGTGGAGCTGATGACTGCGCAACTGGCCGACAGCCCTGAAGACATCGACAAGGCGCTGGCGGACATGGCCTTGATGGTGGGTGGCCTGACATTGGCTCGCGCACTGGGGCCGGGTGAGTTGTCGGACCGCGTAATCCGAGCGGCCAAGTCGGCGGTGCGCTGAAGAGGCGCGCCTCGACTGCCGCCGTCTACAGCAGCGGCAAACCGCCTGATACACTGCCCCGCCGACATCAATCGACTGGAGCAAGGCATGGGCTGGGATTTGGCAACGCCGTTTATCATCGATCTGCAGGTTGCGCCTGAAGACATCGACGGCCTGGGGCACGCCAACAACGCGGTGTACGTGTCCTGGCTGGAGCGTTGCGCCTGGCGCCACTCCCAGCGCCTGGGTCTGGACCTCACCGAATACCGTCGCCTGGACCGTGCCATGGCGGTCGTACGCCATGAGATCGATTATCTGGCGGCAGGTTATGAAGGCGATGAGCTGCAACTGGCCACCTGGATCGTCGACTGGGACCAGCGCCTGAAAATGACCCGTCGATTCCAGCTGGTACGCCCTCGCGACGGCGCGACGCTGCTGCGCGCGCAAACCACCTTTGTGTGCATCGAGTTGTCCAGCGGCAAACCCAAGCGCATGCCTGCCGAGTTTATTGACGGTTACGGTCCCGCCCTGACGGGGGGTTAACGGTCGCCGCCGGAAACCCAGTAAACTGCGCCACGATTTTTGTTGAGTGTTTTCCATGCAAATTGCTTTGGCGCCCATGGAGGGGTTGGTCGACAACATCCTGCGGGACGTGTTGACCCACGTGGGCGGTATCGATTGGTGTGTGACCGAATTTATTCGCGTCAACGACCGCCTGCTCACCCCTGCGTATTTCCATAAGCTCGCGCCGGAACTGCTGCACGGTGCCCATACCGCTGCGGGTGTGCCGCTGCGTGTGCAACTGCTCGGCTCCGACCCGGTGTGCCTGGCCGAAAACGCTGCCCTGGCCTGCGAGCTGGGGTCTGAGGTGATTGACCTGAACTTTGGTTGCCCGGCCAAGACCGTCAACAAGTCCCGGGGTGGCGCGGTGCTGCTCAAGGAGCCGGAGCTGCTCAACCAGATCGTCGAGCACGTGCGCCGTGCCGTGCCCGCCCACATTCCCGTGACCGCCAAGATGCGCCTGGGCTTCGACAGTCCGGATGGCGCGCTGGTATGCGCCACCGCGTTGGCCGAGGGCGGTGCTGCGCATATCGTCGTCCACGCGCGCACCAAAGCCGATGGCTACAAGCCGCCGGCCCACTGGGAGTGGATCCCGCGGGTGCAGGACGTGGTCAAGGTGCCGGTATTTGCCAATGGTGATATCTGGAGCGTCGAAGATTGGAAGCGTTGCCGTGAAATCAGTGGCGCCGAAGACATCATGCTCGGCCGTGGCCTGGTGGCGCGTCCTGACCTGGCAAGGCAGATTGTAGCGGCCAAGGCCGGTGAGGAAGTGGTCGAGATGACCTGGGCGCAGATGCAGCCGATGCTTCAGGAGTTCTGGCGCCAGTCGGTGGCGCAACTGACTGAAAAACAGGCACCCGGCCGCTTGAAGCAATGGCTGGCGATGCTGACGCGCAACTACCCGCAGGCGGTGGAGCTGTTCACCGCGCTGCGCCGCGAGACCGACCTGCAATGCGTCAGCCGTCTGCTGGGCATGCAGCATCCGGTCCCGCTCGACCCTGTTCCAGCAACCGCCTGAAGCCTTCTATCGGCAACGGACGGCTGTGCAGATAACCCTGGAATAAATGGCAGCCCAGCTTTTGCAGGAACGCCAGTTGCTCCGGGGTTTCCACGCCCTCGGCGATCACGTCCAGGTTCAAGCTGCGCGCCATGGCTACGATGGCGCGGATGATCTCCGCGTCATTAGGGTCGTGGGTGGCATCGCGTACGAATGACTGATCGATTTTCAATGCATCCACGGGCAGGCGCTTGAGGTAGGTCAGGGATGAGTAGCCGGTGCCGAAGTCATCCATTGCGAAGCTCACGCCGAGCTTTTTCAGGCGACGCATCTTCGCCACGGTATCGTCCAGGTTCTGGATCACGATGCCTTCGGTGATCTCCAGTTTCAGCAGGCTGGAGGGCAGTTGATGCTGCTTGAGGCTGTGTTCTACCCGTTCCACAAAGTCGTTCTGGCGAAACTGCCGCGGGCTGATATTCACGCACAGGCTGAAATTGAGCGGGTCTACCAGACCGTCGGCAATCAACTGGGCAAAGGCGCCGCAGGCTTCATCGAGAATCCAGGTGCCGACTTCCAGGATCAGGCCGCTGTCTTCCAATACCTTGATAAATTCCGTCGGCGACTGCGCGCCCAGTTGCGGATGTTGCCAGCGCACCAGGGCCTCGGCCCCCACAATCCGGTTGCCACGCGCATCCACCTGGGGCTGGTAATGCACGCTGAACTCGCCGCGTGACAGGGCCAGGCGCAGGTCGGTCTCCATGCGCAGGCGCTCACTGGCGGTTTTTTGCATGCTGTTGTGAAACATCTGCGTGGTATTGCGCCCTGAATCCTTGGCGCGATACAGGGCGATGTCGGCACGCTTGAGCAAATCGGCTGGCGTGGTGCCGTGGTCGGGAATCAGCGCCACGCCGATGCTGGGCGTGACCTGCAAACGATGGCCGTCAAGGAACATCGGCTCCGACAGCAACTCACGCAATGTATCGGCCACGCTTTGCACCTGGTCGCTGACCTCCTGGCGCTTACCCTCAAGACCGCTGAGCAGCACCACAAACTCATCGCCGCCCAGGCGTGCCACGGTGTCCTCCATGCGCACGCTGGCTTCCAGGCGTGCGGTGACGATTTTCAACACGGTATCGCCCACCGGGTGGCCGAGGGAATCGTTGATGTGCTTGAAGTGGTCGAGGTCGAGGAACAGCAGGGCGCCGCGCAGGTTGTGGCGCTTGAGCAGGGCGATCTGCTGGCTCAGGCGGTCCATCAGCAGTGCGCGATTGGGCAGGTTGGTGAGCGGGTCGTGATAGGCCAGGTGGCGGATCTGCGCCTGGGCGTTTTTCAGCAGGCTGACGTCTCGTGCGGTCAGCAGCAGGCAGGGGGTTTCGTTCAGGGTGATCGGCTCGACCGAGACCTCCACCGCCAGCACCTCGCCTCGTTTGTTGTGCCAGAGCATTTCCAGATGATGGATGCGGCCCTTGATCTGCAACTCGGCCAATAATGCCGCGCGCTGGTTTTCATCGGCCCAGATGCCGATCTGGTACAGGGTCAGGCCGATGGCTTCTTCGGTGCGGTAACCGGTCAGGCGGCAAAAACCGTCATTGACCTCCACATAACGGCCGGTGTCGCGTTCGGTGATTGAAATCGCGTCGGGGCTGGAGTGAAACGCCTTGGCGAACTTCTCTTCACTGGCCTTGAGGGCGGCTTCCGAGCGTTGCTGCTGGGTGATGTCCCGAAGAGTGGTGACGATGCAGGGCTGGTCGCTGACCTTGATCAAGCGGCTGGAGATGACGCAGGTCAGGCTTTGGCCGTCCTTGTGATGCACCACGATGGCCACATTGCTCAGGGCCTGCTCGCGAATCACCTGCTCGATGCGTTGCAGGCGCTTGCTGGAGTCGTCCCACAGGCCGATTTGTTCGGCGCTTTTGTCCAGTACTTCGGCGGCTGTCCAGCCGAAGGTCTGGGTAAACGCCGGGTTGATCTCGATAAAGGCGCCGCTTTCCAGGCAGGTCACGCAGATAGGGTCGGGGCTGGCCTGGAACAGGCTGGCAAATTTTTCCTCGGAGGCGGTGAGGCGTTGCTCGCGTTCGACCTGGTCGGTGATATCCAGCAAGGTGCCCGCCATGCGTAGGGGTTTGCCTGCTTCATCGCGGTACAGGCGCGCACGGCTTTCCAGATAGCGTGGGCTGCCGTCCTCCAACTGCACGCGGTAGGTCAATTGGTAGTTGCCGTCCGGGCCTTCACGCAAGCTGCGGTAGGCATTGCGCATACCCTCGCGATCCTGGTCGGACATCCCTTCGAAAAACGCATCGAAGGATTCATGAAAGGGCGCCGGTTCGAGCCCGTGCAGTTGGGCGGCGCGGGCCGAGCCGTAGAGCATACCGCTGGGGATGTGCCAATCCCAGGTGCCCAGTTGCGCGGAATCCAGGGCCAGGTCGAGGCGCTCCTGGCTGTCTTTGAGCGCTTGCTCGGCATTTTTGCGTTCGGTGGTGTCCAGGAACGTGCTGATCAGGTAAGCCTCACCGTCCAGTTCCACCTTCTGGGCGCTGAGGGTGCCGTCGTGGATCTGGCCGTTGCTGGCGCAGAACTGCACCTCCATGGTGATGGGTTCGCCTTTGCGCTGGGTGGCCTTGACCAGCAGTGCACGCTGCTCCGGATGGCGCCACAGGCCCAGTTCCAGGGTGGTACGGCCGATGGCATCGGCCACCGGCCAGCCGAACAGCATTTCGAAATACTGGTTGGCTTCGCTGATCAAGCCATCGGCCTGGCGGGTCAGTAGCACCATGTTCGGGCATAAATGGAACAATGTGGCGAAGCGCTTTTCGGAGTGGCTGAGGGCGTGTTCGCGGTCGCGCTGATGGGTGATCTCGCGGATCACTCCGATCATGCGGCGCCGTCCGGCTTTTTCCGGCGCGAGGCTGCCGCTGATTTCCAGCCAGTGCAGGCTGCCATCGGGCCACTGGATGCGATGGTGCATGGCCCGTTCGAACGGCTCTCCTGCCAGGACCGCGTGAAAACCACGCACCACCCGTGCGCTGTCTTGCGGGGCCAGCAAGTCAAGGTAGTCGAGGTCCTTGGGCAAGGGTTGATGCGGGTCAAAGCCGAATAACGCTTGAGTACCCCGTGACCAACTGATTCTTCCCGTGTCGATTTCCCAGCACCAGGCGCCCAGCCGGGCGGCATTCAGGGCTGCCAGCAATTGCGGGGCACTGTCCCAGCTTTGCTCCGCCGCTTGGGGGTCCAGGGCGTAGATGCGGGGCAGGGGGGGTACGGGGTCGCCGGGGTTGCGCATTGTCAATGGGCCTTGGCTCGGTGAGAAGACAGCGCGGTTTTCTTTGAAACCCGAGGCCGCACAGTGTCATGCCGGTAACCCTGGCAGATCGACCTGTGCATCCAGCAGGCTCATGAAAGCCCGCGCAGCGTTCGATAGCGTCCTTTCTGTATGCACGATATAGCCTAGCTGGCGACTGAGTTGTATGCCCGGCAAAGCGATACTTGCCACTTGATCATCGAGCATGGTGCGCGGCAACACGCTCCAGGCCAGGCCTATGGACACCATCATCTTGATGGTTTCCAGGTAGTTGGTGCTCATCGCAATATTTGGCGCAAGCCCCTGGGCTTCGAACAGGCGGCTGACAATATGGTGCGTAAAGGTGTTGCCGCCGGGAAACACCGCCGGGTGCCTGGCGATATCGGCCAGGCTGATGGAGCCGTTGCTGATCAGGCTGTGTTCCGGCGCTACCACAAAGTCCAGCGGGTCATCCCATACCGGCGAGGCGCGCACCAGATGGTGGGGCTCGGGCGCCAGGGTGATTACCGCCACTTCGGCGCGACCATGGAGTATTTCTTCGTAGGCCACTTCTGAATCCAAGAACTGAATATCCAGTGCCACGTTTGGGTATTGCCGTGTGAAGGTGCGCAGGATCGGTGGCAGGCGGTGCAGGCCTATATGGTGACTGGTGGCCAGAGTGAGGCGCCCGCTGACTTCCCCTGTAAGGTTGGTCAGGGCGCGGCGGGTGTCGTCCAGCACGTTGAGGATTTGATAAGCGCGCGGCAGCAAGGCCCTGCCGGCTTCGGTCAAGCCGACTTCACGGCCCAAGCGATCAAACAAGCGCACTTTCAATTGCTGCTCCAGGCCCGCGATGCGTTTGCTGATGGCGGGCTGCGTCAGGTGCAGGCGTTCGCCGGCCCCCGAGAAGCTGCCGGTCTCGGCGATGGCGATAAAAGCATTGAGGTTGGCCAGATCCATGGTGCTATTCCAGTTGGTAATCCAAAGTATAAAAAATATGAATTTGAGTTATTTAATGTAGCGCCATACCATCAGCCTCACAAGCCAAAGGGTTATTGAAAAGCCCGGCGTATAGAAACACCGCTGATGAGGACCGACTGATGGCCGGCAAAACGCTTTACGACAAGCTTTGGGATTCCCATGAAGTGAAACGTCGCGATGATGGATCGTCGCTGATCTATATCGACCGTCACATCATCCATGAAGTGACCTCGCCCCAAGCGTTCGAAGGCCTGCGACTGGCCGGGCGCAAGCCTTGGCGCGTCGACTCCATCATCGCCACGCCGGACCACAACGTGCCGACCACTCCTGAGCGCAAGGGCGGTATCGAGGCCATTGCCGACCAGGTTTCGCGTTTGCAGGTGCAAACCCTCGACGACTATTGCGACGAATACGGCATCACCGAATTCAAGATGAATGACGTGCGCCAGGGCATCGTCCATGTGATCGGGCCGGAGCAGGGTGCGACCTTGCCGGGCATGACCGTGGTCTGCGGCGACTCCCACACCTCTACCCACGGTGCGTTCGGCGCCCTGGCCCATGGCATCGGCACCTCCGAGGTGGAACATGTGTTCGCCACCCAGTGCCTGGTCGCCAAGAAAATGAAGAACATGCTGGTACGCGTCGAAGGCCAATTGCCGTTTGGCGTGACCGCCAAGGACATCGTGCTCGCCGTGATCGGCAAGATCGGCACCGCCGGCGGTAACGGCCACGCCATCGAATTCGCCGGCAGCGCCATTCGCGACTTGTCCATCGAAGGGCGCATGACCATCTGCAACATGTCCATCGAGGCCGGTGCCCGTGTGGGCATGGTGGCGGCGGATGAGAAAACCGTGGAGTACGTCAAAGGTCGCCCGTTTGCCCCGCAAGGCGCCGATTGGGACGCCGCCGTCGAAGCCTGGAAAGACCTGGTGTCCGACGCCGATGCGGTGTTCGACACCGTGGTCGAACTCGACGCTGCGCAGATCAAGCCGCAAGTCAGCTGGGGCACTTCGCCCGAAATGGTCCTGGCCGTTGACCAGAACGTGCCGGACCCGGCCAAAGAGGCCGACCTGGTCAAGCGCGGCTCCATCGAGCGTGCCTTGAAGTACATGGGCTTGAAAGCCAACCAGGCGATCACCGACATCCAGTTGGATCGCGTGTTCATTGGCTCCTGCACCAACTCGCGGATCGAAGACCTGCGCGCCGCGGCGGTGATCGCCAAGGGCCGCAAGGTTGCCTCGACCATCAAGCAAGCTATTGTGGTACCGGGTTCCGGCCTGGTGAAGGCGCAAGCCGAAGCTGAAGGCCTGGACAAGATCTTCCTCGAAGCCGGTTTTGAATGGCGTGAACCAGGCTGTTCGATGTGCCTGGCGATGAACCCGGACCGTTTGGAGTCGGGCGAGCATTGCGCGTCCACCTCCAACCGTAACTTTGAAGGGCGTCAGGGCGCCGGTGGCCGCACCCACCTGGTCAGCCCGGCCATGGCCGCCGCCGCTGCCGTCAACGGTCGTTTCATCGACGTTCGCGAATTGATCTGAGGAATACCCGATGAGAGCTTTTACCCAGCACACAGGTCTTGTAGCGCCGTTGGACCGTGCCAACGTGGACACTGACCAGATCATCCCCAAGCAGTTCTTGAAGTCGATCAAGCGCACCGGTTTTGGCCCCAACCTGTTCGATGAGTGGCGCTATCTGGATGTGGGCTACGCCTACCAGGACAACTCCAAGCGCCCGCTGAACAAAGACTTTGTGCTCAATGCCGAGCGCTATCAGGGTGCCAGTGTGTTGCTGGCCCGGGAAAACTTCGGTTGCGGCTCCAGCCGTGAACACGCGCCGTGGGCCCTGGAAGAGTACGGCTTTCGCAGCATCATCGCGCCCAGCTATGCCGACATCTTCTTCAACAACAGCTTCAAGAACGGCCTGTTGCCGATCATCTTGAGCGATGCCGAAGTGGATGAGCTGTTCCAGCAAGTGGAAGCGAATGTGGGCTATCAGTTGACCGTGGACCTGGCCGCGCAGACCGTCACCCGTCCGGACGGCAAGGTCTATCACTTTGAAGTGGATGCGTTTCGCAAGCACTGCCTGATCAACGGCCTGGACGATATCGGCCTGACCTTGCAGGACGGCGATGCGATTGCGGCGTTTGAAGCCAAACATCGGGCGAGCCAGCCTTGGTTGTTTCGCGATGCCTGATTTGCGGTAGGCAGGACCGCCGCCATCGGGAGCAAGCCCCCTCCCACATTTGAATGCGTTCGCATATCAACATGTGGGAGGGGGCTTGCTCCCGATAGGGCCAGAACAAACACCACAAGGTCCATTGAGGAAAGCCCATGACTACCACCGCCCACACCCAAGTCGTGCAAAAACAATTCGGCGAACAGGCTGCGGCCTACCTGAGCAGTGCCGTGCACGCCCAGGGCACCGAGTTTGCGCTGCTGCAGGCCGAGCTGGCCGGGCAGGGCGCTGCACGGCTGCTGGACCTGGGTTGCGGTGCCGGTCATGTGAGTTTCCAGGTGGCGCCTCTGGTTAAAGAAGTGGTGGCCTATGACCTGTCCCGGCAGATGCTCGACGTGGTCACCGCCGCCGCGAAAGATCGCGGCCTGCACAATATCCGCACCGTCCACGGCGCCGCCGAGCGTCTGCCGTTCGCCGATGGCGAGTTCGACTTCGTGTTCAGCCGTTATTCGGCCCACCACTGGAGTGACCTGGGCCTGGCCCTGCGGGAAGTGCGCCGCGTGCTCAAGCCGGGCGGGGTGGCGGCGTTTGTGGATGTCTTGTCACCGGGTAGCCCATTGCTGGACACTTACCTGCAAACCGTCGAAGTGCTGCGCGACACCAGCCACGTGCGAGATTACGCCGCCGCCGAGTGGATGCAGCAACTCAGCGAGTCCGGTCTGCATGTGCGTAACAGTCTGCGCCAGCGCCTGCGCCTGGAGTACACCTCGTGGGTCGAGCGCATGCGCACGCCAGAGGTGCTGCGTGCGGCAATCCTTGAGCTGCAAAGGGCGATGGGCCAGGAAGTGCGCGATTATTACGAAATTCAGGCCGACGGCACCTTCAGCACCGACGTGCTGGTGGTCTTTGCCCAGCGTTGATTGATTTTTCCCGACCTGCCCACGGGCGGGTCGCTTGATGAAATGAGGAACCCATGAGCAAGCAGATTCTGATTCTCCCTGGCGACGGTATTGGTCCGGAAATCATGGCCGAAGCGGTCAAGGTGCTGGAGCTTGCAAACGCCAAGTACAGCCTGGGCTTCGAGCTGAGCCACGACGTGATCGGCGGCGCCGCTATCGACAAACACGGCGTGCCCCTGGCTGACGAAACCCTGGACCGTGCCCGGGCGGCCGACGCCGTGTTGCTCGGCGCCGTGGGCGGCCCGAAGTGGGACAAGATCGAGCGTGACATCCGCCCGGAGCGCGGCCTGTTGAAAATCCGCGCGCAACTGGGCCTGTTCGGCAATCTGCGCCCGGCGATCCTCTACCCGCAACTCGCCGATGCCTCAAGCCTCAAGCCGGAAGTGGTGGCGGGCCTGGATATCCTGATCGTGCGTGAGCTGACCGGCGGTATCTACTTCGGCTCGCCACGGGGCGTGCGCGAGTTGGAAAATGGCGAGCGCCAGGCCTACGACACCCTGCCGTACAGCGAGAGCGAAATCCGCCGTATTGCCCGGGTCGGTTTCGATATGGCCCGTGTGCGTGGCAAAAAGGTGTGCTCGGTGGATAAAGCCAACGTGCTGGCCTCCAGCCAACTGTGGCGCGAAATCGTTGAGGAAGTGGCCAAGGATTACCCGGACGTCGAACTGAGCCACATGTACGTCGACAACGCCGCGATGCAACTGGTGCGTGCGCCCAAGCAGTTCGACGTGATCGTCACCGACAACCTGTTCGGCGACATCCTGTCCGACCAGGCGTCCATGCTCACAGGTTCCATCGGCATGTTGCCGTCGGCGTCCCTGGACACCAACAACAAGGGCATGTACGAGCCGTGTCACGGTTCGGCGCCGGACATCGCAGGCCAGGGCATTGCCAACCCGCTGGCGACCATTTTGTCGGTGTCGATGATGCTGCGTTACACCTTCAACCTGAGTGAAGCGGCCGACGCGATCGAGAAAGCCGTCAGCCTGGTACTGGACCAGCGCCTGCGCACCGGGGACATCTGGTCCCAGGGCTGCACCAGGGTCGGAACGCAAGAAATGGGCGACGCAGTAGTCGCCGCGCTGCGGAATCTGTAATCTCTCGGGCCCGCTTGCAGTTGTTGCTGCAAGGCGGCCCACTTTTTAACAAGGTGTAGTTGCGATGAAACGTGTAGGTCTGATCGGTTGGCGCGGTATGGTCGGTTCCGTGCTCATGCAGCGGATGCTGGAAGAGCAGGATTTCGATCTTATTGAGCCGGTGTTTTTCACCACTTCGAACGTAGGTGGCCAAGGGCCGTCCGTGGGCAAGGATATTGCCCCGCTCAAGGACGCCTACAGCATTGAAGAGTTGAAGACCCTCGACGTGATCCTGACGTGCCAGGGTGGCGACTACACCAGCGAAGTCTTCCCCAAGCTGCGCGAAGCCGGCTGGCAGGGTTACTGGATCGACGCCGCTTCCAGCCTGCGTATGCAGGATGACGCGGTGATCATCCTTGATCCGGTCAACCGTAAGGTCATCGACCAGCAACTGGATGCCGGCACCAAGAACTACGTGGGCGGCAACTGCACCGTCAGCCTGATGCTGATGGGGCTCGGTGGCCTGTTCGAAGCCGGCCTGGTCGAGTGGATGAGTGCCATGACCTATCAGGCGGCTTCCGGTGCCGGTGCGCAGAACATGCGCGAGCTGATCAAGCAGATGGGCGCGACCCATGCCGCTGTCGCCGATCAACTGGCCGACCCGGCCAGCGCGATTCTCGACATCGACCGTCGTGTGGCCGAAGCCATGCGCAGCGACGCCTACCCGACCGAGAACTTCGGCGTGCCATTGGCCGGTAGCTTGATCCCGTGGATCGACAAGGAACTGCCCAACGGTCAGAGCCGCGAGGAGTGGAAGGCTCAGGCCGAGACCAACAAGATCCTCGGTCGCTTCAAGAACCCGATTCCGGTGGACGGCATCTGCGTGCGCATTGGCGCCATGCGTTGCCACAGCCAGGCGTTGACCATCAAGCTGAACAAAGACGTGCCGATCGCCGATATCGAAGGCTTGATCAGCCAGCACAACCCTTGGGTCAAGCTGGTGCCGAACAACCGCGATATCAGCATGCAGGAGCTGAGCCCGACCAAGGTCACCGGTACCCTGAATGTACCGGTGGGCCGTCTGCGCAAGCTGAACATGGGTAGCCAGTTCCTCGGTGCGTTCACCGTCGGCGACCAGCTGCTGTGGGGCGCGGCTGAACCGCTGCGTCGCATGTTGCGGATTTTGCTGGAGCGTTGATCGCTTTCTTGCATTGAAGAACCCCGCGCTCTGGTGACAGGCGCGGGGTTTTTTATTGTTCTGTCGGGCGCTATCGGGAGCAAGCCCCCTCCCACATTCAACCCAGTTCCAACCTTGAAATGGAGGGCAAGTGTGGGAGGGGGCTTGCTCCCGATAGCGCCATCAGCCACACCACAAGGCCCAGGCTAATTGCCTCACCCCCAGCCACCCGGTAAAGTGCCGCTCCCCCCTGCAATGCCCGAGGCAGCCCCCATGACCCAGACCTTTGAAATCGCCGTAATCGGTGCCACCGGCACCGTGGGTGAAACGCTGGTGCAGATCCTCGAAGAACTGGATTTCCCGGTAGGCACACTGTATTTGCTGGCGGGCAGCAACTCGGCGGGGGCTTCGGTGCCGTTTCGTGGCAAGAACGTGCGGGTCAAAGAGGTCGACGAGTTCGATTTCAGCAAGGCGCAGTTGGCGTTCTTCGCAGCAGGCCCGGCGGTGACCCTGAGTTTCGCCCCGCGCGCCACAGCCGCTGGCTGTTCGGTGATCGACTTGTCCGGTGCATTGCCTGCCGAACAGGCGCCGCCAGTGGTGCCGCAGGCCAACGCCCAGGTGTTGAACGGTTTGAAAAAGCCGTTCCAGCTCGCCAGCCCAAGCCCGTCTGCCACCTACCTGGCGGTAGTGCTCGCGCCGTTGCGGGGTTTGGTGGACATCCAGCGCGTGAATGTCACCGCCAACCTGGCGGTCTCTGCCCAGGGCCGGGAGGCCGTCAGCGAGTTGGCGCGGCAGACCGCTGAGTTATTGAACGTGCGTCCACTGGAGCCGAAGTTCTTCGATCGGCAAATGGCGTTCAACTTGCTGGCTCAAGTCGGTACGCCAGACGCCCAAGGTCATACAGCCTTGGAGAAACGCCTCGTACACGAGCTGCGTGCCGTGCTGGAAACACCTTTGCTAAAGATTTCCGCAACCTGCGTTCAAGCCCCCGTGTTTTTCGGCGATAGCCTGACAGTGTCGTTGCAATTGGCCGCGCCGGTCGATCTGGCCGCAGTCAACCGTGCACTCGATGCTGCGCCGGGTATCGAGCTGGTTGAGGAGGGCGATTACCCAACGGCTGTAGGCGATGCGGTCGGCCAGGATGTGGTTTACGTAGGACGCGTACGTGCAGGTGTCGACGACCCCGCGGAACTAAATCTGTGGTTGACGTCAGATAACGTACGCAAGGGCTCGGCCCTGAACGCTGTGGAGCTGGCGCAGTTGTTGATAAAAGGCCTTGTGTAAAAGATACTTGGCGGCAATTTGTAGATTGATTCTAGCCAGGCGCTATGCTTGGTCCCAAGTGAAACACAAGCGCGTCGGTGACCTATCGGCTCGCCATGCCTTATGGCAGCGGTTACCAACCTTCTCGCAGGGCGGGGAGCGTTCAAACAAAGGATGAGGCTATGGTTCAAGTTCGCAAACTGGTGTTAGCAATAGCGGCCGCCTCGGCGCTGTCCTCCGGTATGGCGCAGGCGCTGCAACTTGGGGAGATGACCCTCAAGTCGAAGTTGAACCAGCCGCTGTCGGTGGAAATCGAATTGCGTGATGTGGGCGGCCTCACGGCGGCCGAGATCACTCCGAGCCTGGCTTCTGCCCAGGCCTTCGTGGATGCGGGCGTTGACCGCCAGGCGTTTCTCGATGACCTGACGTTCACCCCGGTGATCAACCCCGAAGGTCGCAGCGTGGTGCGCGTGACCTCCAGCAAGCCGCTGCCCGATTCCTATGTGCGCTTCCTGCTGCAGGTGCAATGGCCCAATGGCCGTTTGATGCGTGACTACAGCGTACTGCTCGACCCGGCCAAGTTCGACCAGCCGGCACCGACTGCCAGCGCGCCGGCCAGTACCGCACCTGCCGCCGGCACGCCCGCCCAGCACACCACCACGTCCCGCGACACCTTGTGGGAAATCGCCGCGAAGAATCGTAACGGCGCCTCGGTCCAGCAGACGATGCTGGCGATCCAGGCGCTCAACCCTGACGCTTTTATCGATGGCAATATCAACCGCCTGAAAACCGGCCAGGTCCTGCGCCTGCCAGATGTCACGCAAAGTACGGCGCTGGCGCAGCCTCAAGCGATCGCCGAAGTCAGCGCGCAGAACGCCGCATGGCGTCAGGGCCGTCGTACCCCCAAGGGCCAAGTGGCCGGCAAGGCGCAGTTGGATGCGACCAAGCGTACCCAGGCCGGCAATGCGCCGACGAGCACCCAGGCCAGGGACAACTTGAGCCTGGTCTCGGCCGAAGCCGCCAAGCAAGGTACGAAGGGCAAGGCCGGTGATAACCGCGCATTGAGCGACAAGCTGGCGATGACCCAGGAAGAGCTGGACACCACCCGCCGCGATAACGAAGAACTGAAGAGCCGCGCCGCCGACTTGCAAAGCCAGTTGGACAAGTTGCAAAAGCTGATTCAGTTGAAGAATGACCAGTTGGCTCGCTTGCAGGCGCAAAACGGTGAGCCGGCTACGGCTGCAATCCCTGCGCAGCTGGCAGGTGAGCCCGCAGCAGAGCCTGCGGCGCCCGTTGCAACCCCTGCACCCGCCGCTGAACCGCCCAAGCCGGTCGCGGCACCTGCTACCACCGAAGGCAAGTTCAATGACTTGCTGACCAACCCTATTATCCTCGGCATCATTGGCGGGGCAGGCATCCTGGTGGTGCTGCTGCTTCTGTTGCTGTGGGCGCGCCATCGCAATGCCCGCCGCGAAGAGGAAAAGCATCTGCGCATGGCGCGGGCGCTGGCCGAAGAGCCTGAGTTCACACCCAATATTGACCAGGACCTGCCGCCCGACAGTTTTGAAGGCCTTGAAGTGCCGCCGCCGAGCGTCAAGCTGGGCGCCGCGCCAGCGCCTGCCCCGGTGGCTGAGCCGGTTGTCGTGCCGACTGTCGCTTCCGTGCTCGCACCCCTGGCCGTCGCTGTTGCCCAGGAGAATTCCAGCGATGCATTGGCTCAGGCCCAGTCCCATATCGACCGCGGCCACCTGAACCAGGCGGCTGATGTGCTTGAACAAGCCATCAAGCATGAGCCCAAGCGCAGCGACCTGCGTTTGAAGCTGATGGAAGTCTACGGCCTGCAGAACGACAAGGACGGCTTCGTCACCCAGGAGCGCCAATTGGTCGCCAACGGTGAGAACCACGCCCAGGTCGAGCAGCTCAAGAGCCGCTTCCCGGCCATGGCCGTGCTGGCAGCGGGCGTCAGCGCCGCCGTGGCTGCTGCGGCTCTCGATGCGCAGTACGTCAAGGATTTGCTCGATGACAAGCCGGCCGCGCCTGAGCCGGCGGACACCTTCGACAACGATTTTGACCTTAGCCTGGATGAGCTGGAAGCTGCCTCGCCGGCCGAGATCGCCCGGGACCAGCAAACCTTTGAAGCGCTGCTGCAACAACAGACTGAGGCCAAGGCCGATGCGCAGGATCTCTCGGACTTTGATCTGGACCTGCAACTGGATCCGCCAGCGTCGAAATCCGATGACGACTTCCTCTCGGGACTTGAGGAGCAGATGAAGGACGTGCCGCCTGTCGAGCCGCCCACCCTGACACCTGCCGCGCTGGACGAATTCGAGTTGCCGGAAGACTTTGACCTGTCCCTGGCTGATGAGCCGACGGCCCCGGCAGCCAAGCCCGATGCGTTTGCCTCGGAACTGGACGACGTCAATGCCGAGTTGGACCGATTGTCCCAGAGCCTGGAGCACCCGCCGATCGAGCCGACCTTCACGGCCGAGGATGCCGCGCTGGGCGGTGATGATGAACCGGATTTCGATTTCCTCTCAGGCACGGATGAAGTCGCTACCAAGCTCGACCTGGCCCAGGCTTACATCGACATGGGTGATGCCGATGGCGCTAAAGACATCCTTGATGAAGTCTTGGTCGAAGGCAACGAAGACCAGCGTGGCGAAGCCAAGGAAATGCTCGGCCGAATCTAAAGCCAGGCGCTATAACAGTGTGGGAGGGGCGGTGCGACGATTCGACATGCTCCCTCCCACATTTGTTTGGCATCGATCCATAACAAAACGCCCGTCAGGCATCCGACGCCTTTATAATGCCCGCCTTTGCGCAACTCATCAGGCTCTCAGTTCTTGGCAAATATAGATAACGCGGCCGCCGAAATGGCGGCCGCCGGCTTTTACCGCATCGCCCTGGGCGTGGAATACAAAGGCTCGCGCTATCGCGGCTGGCAGCGTCAGGCCTCCGGCGTGCTGACGGTGCAGGAAACCCTCGAAAACGCCCTGTCCAAAGTCGCTGACTCGCCGGTGTCGCTGATGTGCGCCGGGCGTACCGACGCTGGCGTACACGCGTGTGGCCAGGTGGTGCACTTCGACACCCAGGCCGAGCGGTCGATGAAGGCCTGGGTGATGGGGGCGAATATCAATTTGCCCCACGACGTGAGTGTGAGCTGGGCCAAGGTCATGCCGGCGCATTTTCATGCACGCTTCAAGGCCATCGCCCGGCGTTACCGCTACGTGATCTACAACGATCAGATCCGGCCCGCGCATCTCAATGAAGAAATTACCTGGAACCACCGCCCACTGGATGCCGAGCGCATGGCCGAGGCCGCGCAGCACCTGGTGGGCGTGCATGACTTCAGCGCCTTCCGCGCCGGCCAGTGCCAGGCCAAGTCGCCGATCAAGGAAGTTCACCACCTGCGGGTCACTCGCCACGGCAAGATGATCGTGCTGGATATTCGCGCCGGAGCGTTCCTGCATCACATGGTGCGCAACATTGCCGGCGTGCTGATGACCATCGGCACCGGCGAGCGCCCGGTTGAGTGGGCCAGGGAAGTGCTGGAAAGCCGCATTCGTCGCACGGGCGGCGTCACGGCGCACCCATTTGGCCTGTATTTGGTGGATGTGGAGTACCGCGACGAGTTCCAGTTGCCGGAACGCTTTATCGGGCCACACTTCCTCACAGGTTTCAGTGAACTTGGCGGCTGACGCCCGGAAAAGCTTTTGTTAACATCCGGGACTTTCTCGGTCCAACCCTGAGGTTCCTACGACATGTCAGCCGTTCGCAGCAAGATTTGCGGGATTACCCGCATAGAAGACGCGCTGGCGGCAGTCGAGGCAGGGGCCGATGCCATCGGTCTGGTGTTTTATGCCAAAAGTCCGCGCGCGGTGAATGTGCTGCAGGCGCGGGCCATCATTGCGGCGCTGCCGCCTTTCGTGACCACCGTGGGCTTGTTCGTCAACGCCAGTCGCTGCGAACTCAATGAAACCCTGGATGCGGTGCCGCTGGACATGCTGCAGTTCCACGGCGATGAAACGCCTGATGAGTGTGAAAGTTATCAGCGCCCGTACATCAAGGCGTTGCGGGTCAAGACGGGCGACGATATCGCCGCGGCGTGTGCCGCGTATATCGGCGCTCGCGGGATCCTGCTCGACACCTACGTCGAAGGCGTACCGGGTGGTACGGGTGAGGCGTTCGATTGGTCGCTGATTCCCGAAGGGTTGAGCAAGCCGATCATCCTGGCCGGTGGGCTCAACCCTGCGAACGTCGGCGCTGCCATCGAGCAGGTGCGGCCGTATGCCGTGGACGTCAGCGGTGGGGTGGAGCAGGGCAAGGGCATCAAGGATCACAACAGGATTCGCGCATTCATGCAGGCCGTGCGCAACAGCAGTGGCGGGATGTGACGGCTGGCAGTCTGCCGCCGTCCATAACTACCACTGTGTAAAACAGCCCGGCGCCGCCTGTGGGTGGCCCGGAAATGAAGTGGCAACCCTGCGCTGGCAGGTTGTCTGGAAGGCTGAGGATGCAGGCGGGAAATGGCAGGTCCAACGTCTGACCCCGTCCCGCAGGCATCATCGCCACATATGAATTTAGCTCAAGGGCATACGCGGGGCTGTGTTCAAGCCACCGGTACTGGAGAAAGAAAGCATGAGCAACTGGTTAGTAGACAAACTGATCCCTTCGATCATGCGTTCCGAGGTGAAGAAAAGCTCGGTTCCTGAAGGTCTGTGGCACAAGTGCCCGTCCTGCGACGCGGTGCTGTACCGCCCGGAGCTGGAAAAGACCCTGGATGTTTGCCCCAAGTGCAATCACCACATGCGTATCGGCGCGCGCGCGCGCATCGACATCTTCCTGGATGCCGATGGCCGCAACGAACTGGGCGCTGACCTGGAGCCGGTCGACCGTCTCAAGTTCCGCGACAGCAAGAAGTACAAGGACCGTCTGGTCGGTGCGCAGAAGCAGACCGGCGAGAAGGACGCGCTGATCTCGGTCAGCGGCAAGCTGCTGGGCATGCCGGTGGTGGTCTCGGCCTTCGAGTTTTCCTTCATGGGCGGTTCCATGGGCGCCATCGTCGGTGAGCGCTTTGTGCGTGCGGCCAACTACGCCCTGGAAAACCGTTGCCCGATGATCTGCTTCGCCGCCTCCGGTGGTGCGCGTATGCAGGAAGCGCTGATCTCCCTGATGCAAATGGCCAAGACCTCGGCGGTACTGGCGCGTCTGCGCGAAGAAGGCATTCCGTTCATCTCGGTACTGACCGACCCGGTCTACGGCGGCGTTTCCGCCAGCCTGGCGATGCTCGGCGATGTGATCGTCGGCGAGCCCAAGGCGCTGATCGGTTTTGCCGGCCCGCGTGTGATCGAGCAAACCGTGCGCGAGAAGCTGCCGGAAGGCTTCCAGCGCAGCGAGTTCCTGTTGGAGCACGGTGCTATCGACCTGATCATCCCGCGTGGCGAACTGCGTCCACGTCTGGGTAACCTGCTGGCGCAAATGATGGGCCTGCCGACGCCTGTGTACGTCGCGCCTAAAGTCGAGCCAATCGTCGTGCCGCCGGTGCCTGCAAACCTATGACCCAACGTACCCTGGGCGAATGGCTCGCCTACCTTGAGCAGTTGCATCCGTCCGCCATCGACATGGGCCTGGAGCGCTCGCAACAGGTAGCGGCCCGCCTCGGGTTGGGCCAGCCGGCACCGCGTGTGATCACGGTGACCGGCACCAATGGCAAGGGCTCCACCTGTGCCTTTGTCGCGGCGCTGTTGCAGGCCCAGGGCCTGAAGGTCGGCGTGTACAGCTCGCCGCACCTGCTGCGCTACAACGAGCGGGTACAGCTCAATGGCGTCGAAGCCACGGACGAGCAGTTGTGCGCAGCCTTCGCTGCCCTGGATGCCGGGCGTGGCGATATTTCCCTGACCTATTTCGAGATGGGCACCCTGGCGGCGTTCTGGCTGTTTGAGCGTGCGCAACTGGATGTGGTCGTACTGGAAGTCGGCCTCGGCGGGCGCCTGGATACGGTCAACGTGGTGGATGCCGACCTGGCGCTGGTCACCAGCATCGGTGTTGATCATGCCGACTACCTGGGCAATACCCGCGAGTCCGTGTCCTATGAAAAGGCCGGGATTTTCCGCCAGGGCAGGCCGGCGCTGTGTGGCGACGTGGATCCGCCGCAACCTTTGCTGGACAAGGTGCGCGAGCTGGATTGCCCGTTCTACCTGCGCGGCCGTGAATTCAATCTCGATATCGGTGCGACCCATTGGCAATGGCGCGGGCGTGATGCCCGTGGCAAGGTGGTCGAGCTGCTTGATTTGCCGCTGCTGAACCTGCCGATGGAAAACGCTGCGCTCGCGCTGCAAGCCTATTTGCTGCTGGATCTGCCGTGGAATGCCGAGCAGATCGGCGCAACCCTGCGGGCGACGAAAGTGGTGGGGCGCCTGGATCGTCGGGTGCTCGACTGGCAAGGCAAGCGCCTGAACCTGTTGCTGGATGTGGGGCACAACCCCCATGCGGCTCACTATTTGGCGCAGCGCCTGGCGCGCACGCCACCGGCCGGCCGTCGCCTGGCGGTGTTCGGGCTGTTGGCCGACAAGGATCTGGATGGGGTGGTTGCGCCGTTGCTTGGCAGTGTTCAGTCTTGGGCTGTTGCGCCGCTGGATACGCCGCGCAGCCGGCCGGCGGTTGAGCTGCAGACCGCCTTGCAGAACCTTGGCGCGCCCGTGACGTCGTATGCAAGCATCACTGCCGCCCTTGAAGCGCAGTGTGCGGTGGCTACGGCAGAGGACGAAATCCTGTTGTTCGGATCATTTTATTGTGTTGCCGAGGCGCTCGAATGGCTGGCCCGGCGCTCCACGGAGGAAGCTGCACATGGCATTACTGGATAGCGCATACAAGCAGCGAATGGTTGGAGCCCTGGTATTGGTGGCGTTGGCGGTGATTTTCCTGCCGATGCTGTTTTCCCGCCAGGATGAGCAGCGCCAGGTGGTGGTTGAGGCGCCCGCTGCGCCCCAGGCGCCGGTGGTGCCCCAGGTTCAGGTCGAGCCGGTGGTGGTGCCCGAGCCTCAGGCGTTGCCGGAAGAACCTGTACCTGTCGAGGAGGAGGTCGCCACGCAACCGGCTCCTTCGATGCCGGTGCAGCCAAGTGTGCCGGTGGTCAAGCCGACGCCGGCACCGGCTGTCGCTGCCAAACCGCCTGCACCGGCGCCAACGCCCAAGCCTGTGGCGCCGCAGCCTGCTGCGCCGGGTAAACCGGATGTGGGCCAGAGCCGCATTGATCCCAATGGCCTGCCGATCAGTTGGTCGATCCAGCTCGCCAGCCTGGCCAATCGCGAAAGTGCCGACGCCTTGCAGAAAAAGCTGCGTGCCCAGGGTTATAACGCCTATATCCGCAGTGCCGATGGCAAGAATCGTGTGTTTGTCGGGCCGCTGATCGAGCGCGCGGAGGCTGATCGCCTGCGCGATTTGCTGGGCCGCCAGCAGAACCTCAATGGGTTTGTGGTGCGCTTCCAGCCAGAGCGCGGCTGATTCAAGCAGGCATTAACGCAATCTAAGTGTGGGAGGGGGCTTGCTCCCGATAGCGGTGGGTCAGTCAGTACATCTGATACTGACACACTTCAATCGGGAGCAAGCCCCCTCCCACATTGGTTTATGGTGGGCTTGAAATGGCGTTCACACCGCCCAATCTATTGATTTGCAAAGCAGCCGCAATCACCGCTTACCGATAGCCCGGCGCTCTGCTAAAATGCGCCGCCTTATCCGTACGTAGGCTGCACTGTGCCATTTACCTGGGTTGATTGGGCGATCGTTGCAATCGTCGCCATCTCCGCTTTGATCAGTCTGAGCCGCGGCTTCGTAAAAGAAGCACTGTCGTTGCTGACCTGGATCATCGCAGGAGTCGTAGCCTGGATGTTCGGTGGTTCACTGTCGGTCTACCTGGCCGGGTACATAGAGACACCTTCGGCTCGCGTCATCGCGGGCTGCGCCATCATGTTCATCGCCACGCTGCTGGTGGGGGCAATGGTCAATTATCTTATTGGCGAATTGATACGTGTCACCGGCCTCTCCGGGACCGATCGATTTCTCGGCATGGCCTTCGGCGCCGCGCGTGGCGCGTTGCTGGTGGTTGTGGCGGTCGGGCTGTTGAGCCTGGGGCCGGTACAGCAGGATTCGTGGTGGCAGGAGTCTGTACTCGTGCCAAAATTTCTATTGGTTGCAGATTGGTCCAAGAACCTCATATTGGGGTGGAGCAGTCAGTGGCTGGCCAGCGGAATCAGCGTACCCGCTGATCTTCCGTTCAAGGAACACCTCTTGCCGGCGCAAACGCCTCAGTAAGCTGTGTTCAGTCAAGATTCATTAAGTAGGGGTTGCGTCGCATGTGTGGCATCGTCGGTATCGTCGGTAAGTCGAACGTCAATCAGGCGCTGTATGACGCGCTAACCGTCCTCCAGCACCGCGGCCAGGACGCTGCCGGTATTGTGACCAGCCACGACGGCCGGTTATTCCTGCGCAAGGACAATGGCCTGGTGCGTGACGTGTTCCATCAGCGTCACATGCAGCGCCTCGTCGGGCACATGGGCATTGGCCATGTGCGTTACCCGACTGCCGGTAGTTCGACTTCGGCCGAAGCTCAACCGTTCTACGTCAACTCGCCTTACGGCATCACCCTGGCGCACAACGGTAACCTGACCAACGTTGAACAGCTGGCCAAGGAGATCTACGAATCTGACCTGCGCCACGTCAACACCAGTTCCGACTCGGAAGTGCTGCTCAACGTGTTCGCCCACGAACTGGCCCAGCGCGGCAAGTTGCAGCCGACCGAAGAAGACGTGTTTGCTGCCGTGATCGACGTGCACAACCGTTGCGTCGGTGGTTATGCCGTGGTGGCGATGATCACCGGGTACGGCATCGTCGGTTTCCGCGACCCCCACGGCATCCGCCCGATTGTGTTCGGCCAGCGTCACACCGACGAAGGCGTCGAGTACATGATCGCGTCCGAAAGCGTGTCCCTGGATGTACTGGGCTTCACCCTGATCCGCGATCTGGCGCCGGGCGAGGCTGTCTACATCACCGAAGACGGCAAGCTGCACACCCGCCAGTGCGCCGTTGCGCCGAAGCTGACCCCGTGCATCTTCGAACACGTCTACCTGGCGCGTCCCGACTCGATCATCGACGGTGTGTCGGTCTACAAGGCGCGTCTGCGCATGGGCGAGAAGCTGGCCGAGAAGATCCTGCGCGAGCGTCCAGAGCACGACATCGATGTGGTTATCCCGATTCCGGACACCAGTCGTACCGCTGCGCTGGAGCTGGCCAACCACCTGGGCGTCAAGTTCCGCGAAGGCTTCGTCAAGAACCGCTACATCGGCCGTACGTTCATCATGCCCGGCCAGGCTGCGCGCAAGAAATCGGTGCGTCAGAAGCTCAACGCCATCGAGCTTGAGTTCCGCGGCAAGAACGTGATGCTGGTGGACGACTCCATCGTACGCGGCACCACCTGCAAGCAGATCATCCAGATGGCCCGCGAAGCCGGGGCGAAGAACGTGTACTTCTGTTCTGCGGCGCCTGCGGTGCGTTACCCGAACGTGTACGGTATCGACATGCCGAGCGCCCATGAGCTGATTGCGCATAATCGTTCGACCCAGGACGTGGCCGACCTGATCGGCGCCGACTGGCTGATCTACCAGGACCTGCCGGACCTGATCGAAGCGGTTGGCGGGGGCAAGATCAAGATCGAGCAGTTCGACTGCGCCGTGTTCGACGGCAAGTACGTGACCGGAGATGTCGACGAGGCTTATCTGAACAAGATCGAGCAGGCGCGTAACGACTCGTCCAAGATCAAGACCCAGGCGGTCAGCGCGATCATCGACCTGTACAACAACTGAGTAGATACCGGCCCTGAGGGGCCGGTTTTGTATCTTAAATAACGTATTGAGTAAGGAGTCGCAGCATGAGTCAGGAATGGGATGCCGGTCGGTTGGACAGCGACCTCGATGGCGTAGCTTTCGATACCCTGGCTGTGCGCGCCGGCCAGCACCGCACCCCGGAAGGGGAGCACGGTGACCCGATGTTCTTCACCTCAAGCTATGTGTTCCGCACGGCGGCCGACGCTGCGGCGCGTTTTTCCGGTGAGGTGCCGGGCAACGTGTACTCGCGCTACACCAACCCGACCGTGCGCGCGTTCGAAGAGCGTATCGCGGCCCTGGAGGGCGCTGAGCAGGCTGTGGCGACCGCGACCGGCATGGCGGCCATCCTGGCGGTGGTGATGAGCCTGTGCAGCGCTGGCGACCATGTGCTGGTGTCGCGCAGCGTGTTCGGCTCGACCATCAGCCTGTTCGAGAAGTACTTCAAGCGCTTCGGTATCGAAGTGGATTACGTGCCCCTGGCGGATTTGTCCGGCTGGGATGCGGCGATCAAGGCCAATACCAGGCTGCTGTTCGTCGAATCGCCGTCGAACCCGCTGGCCGAGTTGGTCGACATCGCTGCGCTGTCCGAAGTCGCCCACGCCAAGGGTGCGATGCTGGTGGTGGATAACTGCTTCTGCACCCCGGCCTTGCAGCAACCGCTGAAGCTGGGTGCGGACATCGTGGTGCACTCGGCAACCAAGTTCATCGACGGCCAGGGCCGTTGCATGGGCGGCGTGGTGGCTGGGCGCAGCGAGCAGATGAAGGAAGTGGTGGGCTTCCTGCGTACCGCCGGCCCGACCCTGAGCCCGTTCAACGCCTGGATCTTCCTCAAGGGCCTGGAAACCCTCAGCCTGCGCATGAAAGCCCATTGCGCCAACGCCCAGGCCCTGGCCGAGTGGCTGGAGCAGCAGGATGGTATCGAGAAGGTGCACTACGCTGGCCTCAAGAGCCACCCGCAACACGCCTTGGCCCAGCGCCAGCAGCGTGGTTTTGGTGCGGTGGTGAGTTTCGAAGTCAAGGGCGGCAAAGACGGCGCCTGGCGCTTTATCGATGCGACGCGCTTGATCTCCATTACCGCCAACCTGGGTGACAGCAAGACCACCATCACTCACCCGAGCACCACCTCTCATGGGCGCCTGGCGCCGCAGGAGCGTGAAGCGGCCGGTATCCGTGACAGCCTGATCCGTATCGCGGTGGGCCTGGAAGATGTAGCAGACTTGCAGGCAGACCTGGCCCGCGGGCTGGCGGCCTTGTGATCGAGTGGTCCATGGAGGCCGCAGCGGCCAGTAACGGGCGCGTTGCACTGGTAACGGGCGCGGCGCGGGGCATTGGCCTGGGGATTGCCGCGTGGCTGATCAGCGAAGGCTGGCAGGTGGTGTTGACCGACCTTGACCGCGAGCGCGGCGCCAAGGTGTCCAAGGTGCTGGGTGATAACGCCTGGTTCATCACCATGGACGTGGCCGACGAGAAGCAAGTGGCCCAGGGGGTTGCCGAGGTGTTGGGGCAGTTCGGGCGACTCGACGCGCTGGTCTGCAATGCCGCCGTGGCTGACCCGCGCAATATCACCCTGGAAAGCCTCGATCTGGCGTACTGGAATCGCGTGCTGGCGGTGAACCTCGGCGGGCCGATGCTGTTGGCCAAGCATTGCGCGCCGTACCTGCGCGCCCACGGCGGTGCGATCGTCAACCTGGCATCGACCCGGGCCCGTCAATCGCAGCCGGATACCGAAGCTTACGCGGCGAGCAAGGGTGGCTTGCTGGCCCTGACTCACGCCTTGGCCATGAGCCTGGGGCCAGAGGTTCGGGTCAATGCGGTCAGCCCTGGCTGGATTGATGCGCGTGATCCTGCTGCACGCCGTGCGGAGCCGCTCACCGATGCTGATCATGCCCAGCATCCGGCGGGCAGGGTCGGTACGGTAGAGGACGTGGCGGCGATGGTGGCCTGGTTGCTGTCGCGTCAGGCCGGGTTTGTCACCGGGCAAGAGTTTGTAGTGGACGGTGGCATGAGCAAGAAGATGATTTACAGCGAGTAGGGCGGTTAGCCGTCTTGAAGTGATTTTGTCTTTTTCAGAAAAACTTCAAGCAGGCTATTGACTTAGGTCCGCTACCTGCGTAAATTTCGCGGCCTCAACGAAGCAAAGGGTGATTAGCTCAGCTGGGAGAGCATCTGCCTTACAAGCAGAGGGTCGGCGGTTCGATCCCGTCATCACCCACCACTTCTTGAGAGTCTTGCACTTGTGGCAAGACGCAATTTTAAAGGTTGCACCG
>NZ_SPKN01000035.1:0-49314 GCF_023127765.1 Pseudomonas sp. W15Feb34 | reverse complement strand
CCTGTCACGCCGGGGGTCGCGGGTTCGAGTCCCGTCCGCTGCGCCATATTTTCCAGGTTCGATGTGTCGGGCTTGAGATTGAACAACCCAGGTTGATCGATCAGATGTTCAAAGGTGGTTGAGGGTTTACGCTCAATCAGCCAAGCGATACGCAGCGGTAGTTCAGTCGGTTAGAATACCGGCCTGTCACGCCGGGGGTCGCGGGTTCGAGTCCCGTCCGCTGCGCCATATCTGCCTCAAGGCCCACTGAACGCCTTGAAGCACAAGAAAGCCACTGGCTGACTTGATCCGATAGCAAAGACCCTGGTCGAAAGATCGGGGTTTTTTGTGTCTGGCGTTTGAAAAAACGTCATGGTGTTTGTGACATCGTCCTCATTTATAGGCAAGCGGCTGACAGATCGTCTCGATCTTGTCGGCCGTTTTGCGTTGTTGTGTCAAAAAATTTCAATGTGGTTATTTGCCGCAGGCGCAGAAACCTTTAAAGTTAACCCTTCGGTCAACTTTGCACTGTCATCATGGCCTTTTGATTCGTCGTAAAAAGGGCTTCTGCAAGTCTCGATATTCGGTGTACTTAACCATAAGGGCGGATTTATAACCGCTCAGAGGATGATCCATGTCCAACCGTGAAATAACCCGGCGCTCGTTCCTCCAGGGCGGCCTGGTGGCGGGTGTGAGCGTCACGCTGACACCGCTGAGCACCCAGGCGCTGGCTGCCCTGATGGAAAACAGCGTTACCGTGCCGTCCGAAAAATGGCTGGGCAATAACGGCAAGGCGCGTCAGCGTAACGATGCGTTGTCCAAAGTGTGCGGCAGCAAAGTCTTCGCCCGCGACATCCGCTCCAAGGACATGCCCGGCTGGCCTGCGCAGCAAGGTCACGCCATGCTGCTGAAAACCATCAAGGCCGACCATATTTATGCGGGCTACGACCTGGCGTGGCTCGGCGCCGATCTGCAGCCGGATCGTATCGTCACCGCTGCCGATCTGGACAAGGACGGTATCGTTTTCCCCGAGGAACATGCTCCGGACCCGCTGCTGCCTGAAGGCAAGGTGCCGATGTTTATCGGTCACCCGGTGGCGATCCTGATCTGGAACGATTTCGAGCGTTTCCGCCAGGCCAAGAACAAACTCAAATTCAACGACAAGGCGATTCGTTACGGCGCCAAGGTGCCGTACTACGAAGGCGACCCTTACGGTAGCTTCCGCTATGTGCGCGTTGGCGGCCCCACCTCGGCCGATGAAGACGAATTTGCCAGCCTCAAGGATTCGATTCTGTTTCCGATGCTGAAAAACCGTCGCCCGGTATGGAATTCACAACCGAATCTGCACGGCAACCTGACCGAGCGCGGTCTGTTCTACGCCGACCGCATGAAGAGTCAGATCAACACACCGCCGGACAACTGGCTGGTGTTCGACGAGCGCTACAAGACCCCGTCAATCGAGCCGGCCGCCATGGAGCCGGACAACGGCAACGGTTGGTACGATCCGGCAACCAAGACCCTGCACTTCGTGGTGGCCACCCAGTGCCCGTTGGAGGTGGCCACCGAGACTGCGAAAATGATCTCGCCGTCGCGCTTCGGCCTGGGCAACCTGAACATGCACCCCGGTTACACCGTGGGGTACGGCTCCAAAGACCACAACATCTTTGTCTACTACGCCGCCCTCGCGGCGTTGTACGGTGCCGGCGTGCCGGTGCGTCTGGCCAATGACCGTTACGAGCAGTTCCAGAGCGGCATCAAGCGTCATCCGTTCGATATTCGTTATCAATTGGCTGTCGACAAGAACGATCACAGCTTCAAGATCTTCCTCGCCGACATGAGCGTCGACGGCGGTGGCCGGATCAACTACAGCCCCTCGGTCGCAGCAGTAGGCGCCACGGCCGCACAGTCGATCTACTACATGCCGCAGAACGACCTGCAAGTCACCGCGTATCACTCGCGGGGCGTTGAAGCCGGTTCGATGCGTGGTTACGGCACCCTGCAAAGCATGGCCGCGACGGAAATGATGGTCGACGAAATCGCCGGTCGTCTCGGTGTGGATGCTATCGAGTTGCGCCGCAAGAACGCACTGCGTTCGGGCATGAAAAACACCCAGGGCGCCATTCCTGCCGGTGCGTTGCGCCTGCACGAAATCCTCGACAAAGCCTCTGTGCACGAGGTCTGGAAAAACCGCGACGCGATCAAGCAACAACGCGAAGCCGCGGACCCGGATAACTGGTACGGCGTGGGTTTTGCTATCTGCCAGAAAGACTTTGGCACTGGTTCCGAAGCTCCGATGGCCAGTATCGAATTCAGCGCTGACGGTCGCATCAGCCTGCGTCATATCGGTATCGAAATCGGCACCGGTATGTCTACCTCGCAATCGCTGGTCGTTGCCGATTTCCTTGGCAGCCCGGCACACGAAGTGAAGACTGGCGAAACAGAGTGGAAGGAAATGCAGCTGATCACCAGCGGCAACCCTTACATCATGAGCCAGGCCGAGCAGGACAACCTGCTGCGCAACCCGCGCTGGGTGGGCAAGCTCGCTTCGGCGTCTTCGGCCACCAACTCGGCGTACTACTTCAGCCACGCCACCCGTGAAGCGGCGCGCGTGCTGTTCAACCATGGTTTGTGGCCGGCGGCGCTGGAGATCTGGCGTCAGGGCCCGTTCGGCGGTCAGGCCAACCCGTATGTGGTGCGCCGCGAAGATGCGCATTGGGTCGACGGCAAGCTCACCGCCAACGGCATGCAGCCGCTCAGTTTTGAAGAATTGGCCAAGCGTGCCCACGAGCGCGGCCTGGTCACCGCGGCCACTGTGCACGGTTTCAACCGCTGGAGTTGGGCCGAGGCTGAATACAGCATCGACGGCGTGCGTGAGCGCCTGCCGCTCGACGGCCTGGCCGTGAAGTACGGCGACGGCGCGCCAAAAGCCAAGCAGGCACTGATGAGCACTGCCGGCTTCCATCTGCTGGATCGCCAGAACATCAGCTACCCCGCGACGCAGTTGAACAACGCTGCCGTGACTTACTACAGCCCGGTCGCCACATTGGTCGAGCTGAAGGTCAATAAGGGCTCGGCGCAGGTGGAGGTGCTCAATCACCATTCGTGGATCGAGTGCGGTCGCGTGTTGGTTGAGGAGTTGGTCAAAGGTCAGCTTGAGGGCGGTGTCGCCATGGGCATCGGCCACGCATTGATGGAGGAAATGCCGCTGTATGAAGGCGGGCCGGGGGAGGGTGACTGGAACTTCAACCGTTACCGTCTGCCGATGGCGCGTCACGTTGCCGTGTGGAAGCAGACGTCGGAGATTTTGCCGGCGCTGTCGCCGAGCGATCCATCCAAGGGTATCGCTGAAGTGGTGATGATCCCGATCGTCGGGGCCATCGGTAATGCCGTGGCGCACGCCATCGGTAAACGTGTTCGCGACCTGCCAATCACTGCTGCGCGCATCAAGGAAGCCCTCAATGCCTAACCGTCCGCTTCAACTGACCCTCAATGGTCAATCCGTCGGCCCAGTGGACATCCCTGATGACCTGCCGATGATCGACTACCTGCACGAATACAAAAACCTCACTGGCTCGCGTCTTGGCTGCGGCCAGGGTATTTGCCACGCTTGCGTGGTCATCGTCGACAACCCGGACGGCACCAGCGAAGAAGTGCGCACGTGCATCACCGGCGCGCATTACTTTGAAGGCAAGCGAGTGCGCACCATCGAATCCCACGCCAAGCGCGATGAGTCGGGGCAGGTCATCGAACTGAACCCGATCCAGCAGCGCTTCGTGGATGAGTTTGCGTTCCAGTGCAGCTACTGCGCGCCGGGCTTCGTCAACGCAGCGACCGTGCTGGTGGAAAAGCTGCAGCGCCAGCCGACCGTACACAGCAAACTGGAACAAGTCATCGAGGACAGCCTTGGGCATCACGTCTGCCGTTGCACCGGGTACGTGCGTTATTACAACGCTACTCGCAACGTGCTGACCGATCTCGGCCTGGTCAAGGAGGGTTGAGCATGAAGCTTTTTCTGACCCGAATGACCCTGGCGGTCGGCCTGGCTGCGCCGGTGCTGTTTGCTCATGCCGATGATCAGGTCAAGCGCGGCGAATACCTGGCCCGCGCCGCCGACTGCATGGCGTGCCACACTGCAGCGGGCGGCGCGCCGTTTGCGGGCGGGCTGCCGATCGTCTCGCCGTTCGGCACGATCTACGGCACCAACATCACGCCGAGCAAAGAGCACGGCATCGGCTTGTACAACGATGACGAGTTCTTCGCTGCGCTGACGCAAGGCAAGCGTCGCGATGGGGCGAATCTGTACCCGGCGATGCCGTACACCTCCTACCACCTGATGCCGCGCGAAGATTCGGATGCGATTCATGCGTACCTCAAAACCATCGAGCCGATCGAGCGCGCAGGGCCGGTGACGAGCCTGAGCTTTCCGTTCAACGTGCGCCTGGGCCTGATGGGCTGGAATGTGCTGTACGGCAAAGCGCTGAAACTGGAGCCGACCGAAGGTAAAAGCGAAGCCTGGAAACGCGGCCAGTACATGGTCGAAGTGCTTGGTCACTGCGGCGAATGCCACACGCCACGCGGCCTGCCGGGCGCGATGGAGCTGGACAAGCGCCTGACCGGCGGCATCCTCAATGGTTACCTGGCGCCCAGCCTGCTCGCCACTGACCTGGCTGCGCGCGGCTGGAATGAACAGGACTTGGCCACATTCCTCAAGCACGGCATGAGCGCCCAGGGCACGATGTTCAACGAGATGTTCCCGGTGTTCCACAACAGCACCCAGGGCCTGAGCGATCAGGACTTGGCCGCGATGGCCACGTTCCTGCTGGGCGATAACCCGCCGGCCGCCAAAGCGCTGGTCGACGTGCCGGTGGATAAACTCAGCCAGAGCGCTCAGCGCGGCCGCCAGGAATACCTGAACGTCTGCGCCGGATGCCACGCCGCAGGTGGCGAAGGCAAGCCGCACATCGCGGTGGCCATGCGCGGCAACACCACGTTGCGACTGGAAGACCCGCGCAACCTGCTGCGTGTGATCGAGGACGGTATTGGCGAGCAGAAATTTTCCGGGTTCGAGCACATGCAACCGATGCCGGGGTTTTCCGAGAAGCTCAGTGCGCAACAGCTGACTGATCTGCTCAATTACCTGCGTCAAGGTTGGGGCGGCCAATCGGCTGAGCTGGCCGTAGGCGATGTGCAGAAGCTGCAAGCCGAGGCGCCTTCCGTCGAACACAAGGCGCATTGACGGCAGCGTGTGAAGCGCATAACTGGTGTGGGAGCGAGCAAGTCGCCCCCACACGGGTTGTGTTTACATTCCGAATTTATCGCGCAGCCCGTAGTACCAAGCCCCCAGCGCCGCAAACGGCGTACGCAACATCTGCCCGCCCGGGAACGGGTAATGCGGCAAGTCCGCAAACGCATCAAAACGCTCAGCCTGCCCGCGCAATGCCTCCGCCAGTACTTTGCCTGCCAGGTGCGTGTACGTCACGCCATGGCCGCTACAGCCTTGTGAGTAATAGATGTTGTCGCCAAGACGGCCGACCTGGGGCAGGCGCGACAGGGTCAGCAGGAAATTGCCGGTCCAGGCGTAGTCGATCTTCACGTCTTTGAGTTGCGGGAATGCCTTGAGCATTTTTGGCCGGATGATTGCCTCGATATTCGCCGGGTCCCGCGCGCCATACACCACGCCGCCGCCGAAGATCAGGCGCTTGTCACTGGTGAGGCGGTAGTAGTCGAGCAGGTAGTTGCAGTCTTCGACACAGTAATCCTGCGGCAACAGCGTCTTGGCCAATTCATCGCCAAGGGGTGCGGTGGTGATCACTTGGGTACCGCATGGCATCGACTTGGCCGCCAGCTCCGGCACCAGGTTGCCCAGGTAAGCGTTACCGGCAACGATAATGAATTTGGCCCGGACCCTGCCTTCGGCGGTGTGTACCACAGGGTTGGCGCCGCGCTCGATGCGCACCGCTGCCGATTGCTCATAAATCGTACCGCCCAGGGATTCCACGGCCGCCGCTTCGCCCAGTGCCAGGTTGAGCGGGTGGATATGCCCGCCGCTCATGTCCAGCAAACCGCCCACATAGTTGTCACAGGCCACCACTTCGCGGATGCGGCGTTCGTCGAGCAATTCCAGCTGCGTATGGCCGTAGCGCTCCCACAGGCGCTTCTGCGATTCCAGATGACCCATGTGCTTGCTGTTGAGTGCGGCAAATACACCGCCGTCCTTCAAGTCGCACTGGATCTGGTATTTAGCCACGCGCTCACGAATGATCTTGCCGCCTTCAAAGGCCATCTGCCCCAGCAACTGAGCCTGTCTGGGCCCGACACTGCGCTCGATCACATCGATATCACGGCTGTAGCTATTGACGATCTGCCCGCCATTACGACCCGAGGCACCAAAACCCACCTTGGCGGCTTCCAGTACCGTGACGCGAAAGCCGTTCTCCAGCAAAAACAGCGCGCTGGAAAGCCCGGTATAGCCGGCACCAATCACACAGACATCGGTTTCGACCTCACCTTGCAGCGTCGGGCGAGGTGGGGCTGCATTCGCGGAAGCGGCGTAATAGGACTGGGGGTAGGGGGTGTTCGCCATCCTGGAACCTCTGTTTTATATTTTTTACGAGTGCGGCGATCCTACCTGAGTTGAAAATTGCCTGCCAGCCACCTGGAAATCCCAGGTGTACCCGGCATAAATAAAAAATTCGCATATTCATAGGCTTAGCTGCAAAAAAGATGTTGACACCCCTCCGGAATTCCGTAGAATGCCGCCTCACAGCAGGCACGTAGCTCAGTTGGTTAGAGCACCACCTTGACATGGTGGGGGTCGTTGGTTCGAGTCCAATCGCGCCTACCAAACAAAATCCGCTCTGCTGGGCGGTCTAGAAGGGCTCACCGAAAGGTGGGCCCTTTTTTGTTGTCTGGAATTTGGGCAATAGCCATCCCTACACGACTCAAGGCGTGTATTCAGGTGTTTGAACGCTCGATCAGCAGAACAGCGTAGCCACCGACAGCAGGCAAATTATCTGGACGAACACCTGGCAGCGTATTTCGCCAAACGTGGTCGCCATATCACTCATTTGTCCGGCATACATAGCGCGAGCCCTCACTGTCGGTATAACACCGTGAACGAACTGCAGGTACACACAGCTGCATGATGGAGTATAGGTTCTGATTGAGAATCTACACGGTTGAACGATTTTGAGCTCCTCATCAGGTTGGCTGCGCGACTTTCCCCTTGAGGCCTGGACGCTTTCTCCTGATAGCGCCCGACCGTCGGCGCCATCCCCCCACAAAATTTATTGGTGTGCAGCAACAATTTTTCTTGTTGGACACTCCCGGTCTCCAGACAGCAAAGTTGCCGCCACTGACGCTCGACCTTCCGGGTCAACAATAAAAAAACCGAGCCGACTGCACGCCACTTCCAAGCTGTGAGCCCTTTGCCCACATCCTGCTGTTATGGCGCCGCAGCGCGCACTAAAGGACCTCTGTGCCATGCAAACAGTTGTGAACCTATGGCCGCTGATCGGCGTGCTTGTCATCGTGGTCGGCTTTGTATTGCGCTTCAATCCGCTGTTGGTGGTCACCGCCGCCGCCATCGCCACCGGGCTTGCCGCCCAGTTCCCGCTGGAAAAAATTCTCGCCACCATGGGCGATGGTTTCCTTCAGACTCGTGCCCTGCAATTGATTCTTTTATTGCCGCTGGCGGTGATTGGCCTGTTGGAGCGCCATGGCCTGCGCCTGCACGCGCAGAACTGGATCGCCCGCTTCGAGCGCGCCACGGTTGGGCGTTTACTGATCATTTATCTGTTTGTGCGTGAATCCACGGCCGCCATGGGGCTGACCAGCCTGGGTGGGCATCCGCAAATGGTGCGGCCACTGTTGGCGCCGATGGCCGAAGGTGCAGCGGAAAAACGCTACGGCAAGCTGCCAGACAAGCTGCGCCACAAGGTCTTGGCCATGTGTGCGGCCACCGATAACGTCGGGCTGTTTTTTGGTGAGGATATTTTTGTCGCCTTCGGTGCAATTGCGTTGATGCACACCTTCCTGTTGGGCTCGGGGATTGACGTGGAGCCGCTGCACATCGCGGTGTGGGGCATTCCGACGGCGATTTGTGCGTTCATCATTCATGCGATCCGGCTGCATCGCTTTGATCGACGATTGACCCGCGAAATGAGCCCGGCCACCACGTCCGTGGAGGCTGCTCAATGATTATTTCCATTCAATACCTTTATTGGCTCGCCGGTGTTCTGTTGCTGATCACTGCGGGCATGATCCTGCTCGATCGCACCCATCCCAAACGCTGGTCCAGCGCGCTGTTCTGGTTGTTGTTCGCCATACCGTTCCTGGTGGGGGAGCGTCTGCCCTCGGTGGCCATCGGCATCGGTGTGGTGGTGATGGCGTTGATCGCCGGCTTGGGTGGCGTTGGTCGCGGCCAGCACGCCGAATTGCACGTCAAGGCGTCCCGCGCCAGCGCCGGGCGCCTGGGCCACAAGTTGTTTATCCCGGCCTTGGCGATTCCGTTGACCACGGTGATTGGCTCGGTATTGCTCAAACACACCGAAATCGGCGGTGTGCCGTTGCTGGACCCGAAGAACACCACCTTCGTCTCCCTCGGCATCGGCTGCCTGATTGCTCTGGGACTGGCCTGCTGGCTGACTCGCGATACGCCGGTACAAGCCCTGCGCGAATCCCGTCGCCTGACTGAAGCCCTGGGCTGGGCCATGGTGTTGCCGCAGATGCTGGCGATGCTTGGATTGTTGTTCAACGAGGCCGGGGTGGGCACGGCAGTCGCCCACGTCACCACCACCTACATCAACCTGGACTACAAGCTGGTGGCGGTGATGGTCTATGTACTGGGCATGGCCCTGTTTACGGTGATCATGGGCAATGGCTTTGCGGCTTTCCCTGTGATGACTGGCGGCGTCGGCGTGCCGGTGCTGGTAGGGATTTATGGCGGCAACCCTGCGGTGATGGCGGCGATCGGTATGTTTTCCGGTTACTGCGGCACGTTGATGACGCCGATGGCGGCCAACTTCAATATCGTGCCAGCGGCGTTGCTGGAGTTGCCCGACAAGAACGCGGTGATCAAGGCGCAGATCCCCACGGCGCTGATGATGCTGGTGGTCAATATCGTGCTGCTTTACCTGTTGATGTGAGGTCACTATGCAAACTGTACTGCTGACGGGGTTCGAGCCCTTTGATAACGACCTGGTGAACCCGTCATGGGAAGCTGCACGCCAGTTGGATGGCGTGCAACTGGGCGAGGGTGTACGCATTGTCGCGCATTGCCTGCCCTGTGCATTTGCCACGGCGGGTGAACACCTGGCCCGATTGATCAGCGAGTTGAACCCGGCAATGGTGATTGCCACCGGCCTGGCGCCCGGGCGCAGCGAGATGTCTATCGAGCGTGTAGCGATCAATATCAATGACGCACGCATCCCCGACAACCTCGGGCAGCAACCGATTGATACGCCAGTGGTAGCCGGTGGCCCGGCTGCATACTTCTCGACATTGCCGATCAAGGCCATGGTCAAGGCGCTGCGTGACGCGGGGGTGGCGGCTGCCGTTTCGCAAACGGCGGGCACGTTCGTGTGCAATCAGGTGTTCTACCTTTTGCAGCACCGGCTGGTCGAGGCCGGGGTGCGCAGTGGGTTTATCCATGTGCCGAGCGCGCCGCCGGCCGACCAGCCGCCTTTGGTTGAGGCCTTGCGACTGGCGGTCTCGACGGCCTGGCTCACCCAAGCGGATGTGCGGGAAACAGGCGGGCAGGTGAGCTGACGGTCGGGCTGTGAATGGAGTCATTCGTGGGGCAACTTCGACTATAGTTCACAGGCGTATCCACCTTGGAAAACCATCATGATCAAGTACCCGAAGTTCGTATCTGTCGTGTTGTCCCTCGCGCTGTTTGCGGGTAGCGGTCTTGCCTTGGCCGATCCCGGTAATGGCAAGGGGCAGGGTAATAACCAAGGGGGGCAGGGCCAGGGTAACAAGGGCGGTCAGGGGCAGGGCAATAACAAAGGCAATAACCCCGCAGGGCAGGCCTACGACAAGCCCAAGGGCAAGGGCGGCTCAGGTGGTCACGGCCCCAGCGTTGACCGAGGGAGCGTATTGAATGTGCTCGGCGGTTATCGCGATTACTGGAGCCCAGGGCCTGCATTGCCGCCGGGGATCCAGAAGAACCTGGCGCGCGGCAAGCCGCTGCCACCCGGTATCGCCAAGAAACTCGATGGTCGCCTGCTGGGGCGGCTGCCTCACTACGACGGTTATGAATGGCAGCAAGTGGGAACCGATTTGATTCTGGTCGCCATCGCCAGCGGCATCATCTACGAAGTACTCAATGGCGCCTTTGATTGAGCGGAAAACCCCTCACGTCTCCTGCGCGGGGAAAAACAATTCAAAGCACGTCACGCCGTCTTCACTGCTGACGCCATACCGACCGTTATGCAGTTGCATGATGGTCGCCACAATCGACAATCCCAGTCCATTGGACTGGGATGAACATTCACGGGATTCATCCACCCGGTAAAAGCGTTCGAACAGCCTGGGCAAATGCTCCGCGGCAATGGTTGCACCCTGGTTGCTGACCTTGATGCAAGTGCCCTCGACTGTCGGGATGGCCTGGATGCTCAGCTCGGTGTTCGGCGCGCCATACTTGATGGCATTGGCACACAGGTTCGCCAGTGCCCGGCGCAGCAGCATCGGTTCCGCCCAGATCACACCTTCGCCCACGCCAACGATGTGCATACCCACATCACCGGCCAAGCCCTCGAAATAATCGGCGATGCGCTCCACTTCATCGGCTGCGTCCAGCGCCTGACGTTGGCGCAAGGCGCTGGCAGGGTCGGTGCGGGCCAGGAACAGCATGTTGTCGAGCATCCGTGCCAGGCGTTCAAGCTCTTCAACGTTTGAGGCCAGCAGTTGCTGATAGTCTTCAATAGTGCGGCTCTGTTGCAGCGCGACCTGGGTTTCACCGAGCAAGTTATTGATGGGGGTGCGCAGTTCATGGGCCATATCGGTGGACACCTGGCCCAGTTGAATAAAACCTTTGGCCAGCCGTTCAAGCATGGTGTTGAAGGCGTCAATCATCGGCAGCAGCTCCTTGGGCGCGCCTTGGCTGCCCAGGCGCTCGGCCAGGTTGTTCACGCCGATGCCCTGTGCGTGTCCGGCCAGGCGCCGCAAGGGCACCAGCCCACGGTGTACCAGCACATAACCAACCAAGGCGAGAATGACCGCCGCGATGCTGGCCAGGATAAAAACACTCAAGCGATAACTGGCAAGCATGGCTGTGCGTTCAGCCATCAGGCGCCCGACGGTGACTTGCAGGCTCCCCAGGTCACCGGTGTCGATGAAAGCCGCCACGGTGGCGAAGGGCACGCCATCTACGCCGGGCAAATGGTGTACGTCGGCGAGTCCAAGGGCGTGGTCTTTTGCCACGGCCGGCACGGCCGGTATTTGAATGTTGCCCGGGTTGACGAGCAATAACGGAGTCTGCCCAGGTGCAGCGATGCTCAGTACCGACTCACTGTTGCCCAGCATGTTCTGGAACAGCTGGGGCTTGGTCTTGATCAGCTCGCGGGTATTGCCGTCATTGAGCACGTTGCGCAGTTGGTTGGCGCGCGAGATCAGCGCGGCGTCGTCACGCTTGATCAGCTCACGCTCCAGCTCGTGGTATAGCGTCACGCCCAGGGTGGCCAGCAGGGCGAAGGCGAGCAGGGCAAAGATCAATGCCAGGCGCAGGGTCAGGGAATAATGGCGATCGAGCTTCATGGTTGGGTATCGAAGCGGTAGCCAATGCCCCGCACGCTGTGGATCAGTTTGAGCTGGAACGGGTCATCGATCTTCAGGCGCAGGCGGCGTACGGCAACATCGACCACATTGGTGTCGCTGTCGAAGTTCATGTCCCATACGCGTGAAGCGATCAGCGAGCGGGACAGCACCTGGTCCTGGTGGGTGGCGAACAGGTGCAGCAAGGCGAACTCCTTGTTGGTCAGGGTAATGCGCGTACCGGCGCGGGTCACACGGCGCTTGAGCACGTCAATGTGCAGGTCGGCGATGTGCAGCTGTTCTTCTTCGCGGCTCGGGCCACGTCGGTTGAGGGTGCGCAGGCGTGCGACCAGTTCGGCGAAGGAGAAGGGTTTGATCAGGTAGTCGTCGGCACCCAGTTCAAGGCCCTTGATGCGGTCGGCGATGTCATCGCGAGCGGTGAGGAACAGCACCGGTGTATCGGCCTCTTTGCGCAGGCGACGCAGCACTTCCCAACCATCCATTTTCGGCATCATCACGTCCAGCACGATCACGTCGAATGGTGTTTCCAGGGCCAAGTGCAAACCCTCTACGCCGTCGCGCGCCAGGCTCACCGAGTGGCCCAACTCCTGCAAGCCATTGAGCAGGTAATTGCCGGCCTTGGGTTCGTCTTCGACTACGAGGATGTTCATGGAAAGTGTCCTGCTTCAATAAGTGGCGCAAGTGTAGCCCGATCAATTGTCACTGGCGCAACCGACGCCCTGGACCTGGTAATCGAGTAGGTGTTCGCGGCCCTGATGGTCCAGGTAGCGCAAGTGCGCCGGGACAATCCCGCATTGGCCAGAGATGTCGGTGCTCGATAGCACCTTGTCGACATCCAGGTGTAGGAAGAAGCCGGTTTTGTCGTGGATGACATCGCTGGCAGACGTTACGTCGGCAGCGAAGGCAGTACCGGTGGCGAGCAAGGCGGCAAAGCCCAGGGCGAACAGTTTCATGGCGGTCTCTCTCGTGGCTGGGGGCTGCCGGGTTAGCAGTGAGTTCACAGTAACCAGGCGACCCCAACAGCCAACCAACAGGATCATGACAAGTTCGTCATTCTTGGTTCGAGCCTGGCGCGTGGGCAATGAGTGTCCGGTCGAGGAGGCTCTACGTTTACAAGCGCCGAGGTGATCCGTAGATTGCAGGGGTCCAGCTCATGAGGAAGCCGCGCAGTGTCCATCCCAACTTCATCCGTGTTCAACCGGCGTTACCGCGCTTTCCTGTTCGATATGGATGGGACCCTGCTCAACTCCATCGCTGCGGCCGAACGTGTATGGAGCATCTGGGCCGAGCGCCATGGTCTGGATGTGGAAGCGTTTCTGCCTACCATTCATGGCGCGCGCGCGATTGATACGATCACCCGCCAGGCGTTGCCGGGTGTCGATCCAGAAGTTGAAGCCCAGTGGATTACCGACGCGGAGCTCAACGATGTCGACGGCGTTGTAGCGATTCCCGGCGCAGTGGCGTTTTTGAAAGGCTTGCCCGCGGATCAATGGGCACTGGTCACGTCTGCCCCCAAGGCGCTGGCGTTACGTCGACTGCAAGCGGCAGGCATTCCCGTGCCGGCCGTGTGGGTGACGGCCGAAGATGTGGCCAACGGTAAACCCGACCCTGCGTGCTATTTATTGGGCGCGAAACGCCTGGGGGTGTCGGTTGAGGACAGCCTGGTGTTCGAAGACGCCACGGTTGGCATTCGAGCGGGTGAAGCAGCGGGGGCGGATGTTGTGGTTGTCACCTCGGCACACTTGGAGCCCATGGTGACTGCACACGCTTGCATCAACGACTACGGCGATTTATGCACCGAGCATGGCGCTGATGGCTTGTTGTCTTTGCGCAAGCTGGCGCCGTGATACGCAGCAGGTCCTCAGCGTGTGGTTTTCTGATGGGCACGATGCGCTGCGCGCTGGCATAGCTTGCGCAAGATAACTTTTTGGATGGGTTTGAGGCAGAACACCAGCAGGTAGCCGCAGAGAAGGAGCGCCAGGTCCAGCCAGGAATGGGCGTCGGGATCGGCGCCCTCGACTTCGACTCTCAGCCCATACCCAAGCGCCAGGAAGGCCACCCCGATCAGCAGGGCGATCATCCAGGATCTGGAAACAAGAGGTGGCGTCGCGACTGGCCTCATCGACGTATTCCTGAATGCACACGGATGGCAGGATAAAATGTCAGAAATTGGGCTGCGAATACTTCAACAAGTTCCAGATGCCCAGATAGTTTCATCTTGCAGCGAAGGGGCATGCTCAAAGCGCACTGGTCAGGCTGGAAGACGCGAGCAGGCCGATTGGGTTTTCGCCAGCCATTACAGTGAACGAAAGGGCTGGCTACTGGAGGCGTTTCAAGGCGTCTGGTTTTTGTCGGGTGCAGTCAGGCCGGCCTGGATGCGCTGGTAAATCTCCTCGCGATGCACGGCAACGTCCTTGGGTGCGTTGATGCCGATTCGTACTTGCTGGCCGCTAACGCCCAGAATGGTGATCGTAATGTCATCACCGATGTTTATGCTTTCACCAACTTTGCGGGTGAGTATAAGCATGGACTTCTCCTTGATTACTTTTAAGGACACATGTGTCAGACAGGGCAGGTGTCGGATGTGTGTAGCTTACTGCGAAGCGCTTCCCTGTGGCTGCCTCTTTTAGGACGCATAGAGGCGACATTAATTCCCATGGCGGCATCATACAGGTCGCGATACATCATTCGCATTGTTTAAGCCAACGTTTATGACGGCCAGAATAGACAGTGAATGGTAAAGTCGCCTCTTTATCCTCAAAGGAGCAGGGCAGTGCGTAAAGTAGCGATGGCAATTGTGGTGTTGGCGTTGGCCGGATGCGGTGAAGGTAAATCGGTCGATGCGCCCAAGGCCAAGCCTGCCGTGACCGAAAGCCTGCCACAAACCGGCGCGATTGCCGCTCAGGAATGGGATGTGCGCGTCGGCCCGCCAGACCACAAGCTGCAGGCGATCACCGACCTGACCGCCTGGTTGCTGGAGCATGGTTTCAATTTTTATATCGTGAAGGTCGACGGCAAGGATGAGGTGCTGTTGGGTCCGTTCGCAACCAAGGCCGAGGCGGAGGCCAAACAAGCCTTGCTCAACGAAAAGATGGCCCGCGCGAAGAAAACCGACACCGTGTCTGAAATTATCGAACACAACGCCGCGCAGTGACGTACCAAGTGGGCGGCAACCCCGCCCACGTTCAACCGCAGGCCTTGAGATTCACCGGGCCGACAAACTCGTTGCCCCGTCCCATCACGCAAGCCACGGTCTGGTTGCGCTGGCGCTCCCAGGTTTGCACCGGGTAAGTCTTGTTCCAGGCTTCATACAGCTGGCGATCCTGCTTCGACAGGCGCAGGCCGTATTGCTTGCTCATATAAAAATACGTGCGTGCGATCATGCCGCGAATGGACGGGCGTGGCATGACCTTCTTGGCCTTGAAATCCACTTGGGTCAGGCACGAGCCGTACTGCCCACTTTGCACGGGCAGCCAGCCAAAGCTGAAGTTGTTACGGTCGCCATTCACTTCGCCGATGCTCGGCACCAGATTGTGCAGGTCCGCCTCGGCGCGCTTGAACACATCGTCGTGGCGCGTGCAGTTCTTTCGCCCGCCGTTTTGCCAGCATTGGCGCTGATGCCCGATTTGCCAGGCCGGCACGATGTGTTCCCACTCGATGCGCGCGGCGCGATTGGCGTTTTTGCGCGGGATGTAACCGCAGGCTTTCAAATTCACGCGGTTACCGGTGTATTTGCAGCCGCAATAGAATTCGGTCGATTGGGGGGCGTAAAGCTTCCAGGCGATTTTCTTGGCTTCGCTAAAGGTCCGAGGGGCTTGGGCGTTGGCGGTTACGCTTAAAAACAGACAGCACACAGCAATAAAACGGGCACTCACAATCAATCTTCCTTCGGCACAACCCAAAAAATCTGCACGCCACCGTCATCCCGATAGGCGAGGGTGACGTTGTCGTTTTCTGCAATTTCTTCCAGTAGACGTTGCCACACGTCTTCCGGCTCATCGGGTAAACGGAAGAGCAAGGCTGCCTTGGCTTTCTGTGCGTTGGTCGAATTGATGATCTTTTGCACGCGAATAGCCAGGCGCTGATAGGCGTCAGGCGCCGCAGGTGCTGCGGAAGAGGGCTTTGCCACGGAGCATTCCTTAATTTGCTGTACGCACATACAGTATTTAACTGTAGGCGATTTCGCAACTGCTTAAATTTCAAGAAGTTCGTCTGACAGCGATTCGGGAAGTTTGTTGAGAAGGGGGAGCAATTGTGGGAGCGAGCAAGCTCGCTCCCACAGGTCGATCAGCAGTAATCAGTATTCCCAGAACATGCGTTGCAGTTCTTTGCTGTCCTGGGTCTTGGTCAGGGCTACCATGGCCAGGATGCGAGCTTTCTGCGGGTTCAGGTCCAGAGCCGCAACCCAGTCGTATTTGTCGTCTGGTTGTTCAGCGTTACGCAGAACCATACCGCCGGCGTTGACGTGGGAGGAGCGAATGATCTGTACGCCTTGCTTGCGCAATTCGACCAGCGCGGGAACGACTTTCGAGGATACCGAACCGTTACCGGTACCGGCGTGGATGATGGCCTTGGCGCCAGCTTGGGCCAGTGCTTTGTAGGCAGTGTCGCTCACGTTGCCATAGCCGTAGGCAATTTCAACGTCAGGCAGGCTCTTGATGGTCTTGATGTCGAATTCCGAATCCATGGTGTGACGCTTGGCCGGCAGGCGGAACCAGTAGGATTTGCCTTCAACGACCATGCCCAGCGGGCCCCACGGGCTCTTGAATGCCTCGGTCTTGATGTTGATCATCTTGCTGACGTCGCGACCCGATTGGATTTCGTCGTTCATGGTCACCAGCACGCCTTTGCCCCGCGCATCCTTGCTACCTGCGACAGCGACTGCGTTATACAGGTTGAGCATACCGTCAGCCGACATGGCGGTACCTGGACGCATGGAGCCGACCACGACGATAGGCTTGTCGGTTTTTTCTACCAGGTTCAGGAAGTAGGCAGTTTCTTCAAGGGTGTCGGTGCCGTGAGTGATCACGATGCCATCCACGTCTTTGCTGTCAGCCAGTTCTGCGACGCGGCGACCCAGTTGCAGCAGGTTTTCGTTGTTGATGCTTTCCGAAGCAATTTGCATCACTTGTTCGCCGCGTACGTTGGCGATCTGGCTAAGCTCAGGAACGCCGGCGATCAGTTGTTCGATGCCGACTTTGGCTGCCTGGTACGTAGCACTGTTGGCCGCACTGGCACCGGCGCCAGCAATGGTGCCGCCTGTGGCAAGGATCACTACGTTGGACAGTTTGGTTTTGTTTTCGACTTCTTTTGCCTGTGCGGCAAGGGGGAACAGCAGCAGCAGGGCCATGGCGCCCGGGACAAAGTTCTTCAATGCAGATTTCATTATTTTTCTCTCTGGTTTTTGATGAGTGCTGTAGCCGGTTCATCTAGAACACCCGGGCGGTTCTGAACGCCGCGAGGTGCAGGGGAAAAGCAGGATTTGTACCAGGCCGAGTGTGTGGTTCTTCTTAAATTAACGTATTGATTTAAAACAACTTATGAGATTTTTTAAACTTGTTTTGAGTGAGTGGCGTCCGGCTTTCCGAACGGTTGAGGGGTAGTGTGTTCGGTTGTCCGACAGCCCTGTCACAAAATTCGAGTGCGATTAGCGTCAACACCTGTCGTTTTAGAGAGTGCGAGAAAGAGGTGGCCTTAAACGTTTCAGTCCCCAAGGTTGGTTGGACCAGGTCGCGGGCATGGGATTGAAAGGCCAGTTTCTACCGTTGACAAATCCCGACAAGGTTCTCATAGTTTGCTCAACGCAAACGTTTGCGAGATGTTTCACGAGCGCTCCAGGAGTATCGTGACAGCTCGCATCAGCCGCCCGGGTGGGAGGGCCGCCGAAGAGGTCTTCGGTGCAAGCGTTGCTCACAATAATCATAAGATCGGAGTGAACCCATGAAGCTGCCATTCGCTGGACGTCTTCTTGCTGTCGCTGTGCTTGCCGCATCCGCTGCTTTGCCTCTCTCTTCTGCACTTGCTGATGACGCTGCCAAAACACCTACTGTTGGTTTGGTCATGAAGTCCCTGGCCAATGAGTTCTTCGTCACCATGACCGACGGTGCCAAGGACTACCAGAAAGCGCACCCAGCAGAGTTCAAGCTGATCTCCAACGGGATCAAGAACGAAACAGACACCAGTGCGCAGATCGCCATCGTCAACGAGATGATCAACTCCAAGGTAGACGCGCTTGTCATTGCTCCCGCCGACTCCAAGGCGCTCGCCAGTGTGCTGAAGAAGGCTTCTGATGCCGGTATCAAGGTCGTCAACATCGACAATCGCCTGGACCCGGAGGTACTCAAAAGCAAAAACCTCGATATCCCGTTCGTAGGTCCGGACAACCGCAAAGGCTCCAAGCTGGTGGGCGACTACCTGGCCAAGCAACTGGCCGCGGGTGACAAGGTTGGCATCATCGAAGGCGTACCCACCACGACTAACGCCCAGCAGCGCACCGCAGGCTTCAAGGATGCGATGGACGCTGCAGGCATGAAGATTGTTTCCACCCAATCCGGCAACTGGGAAATCGACCAGGGCAACAAGATTGCTGCAGCGATGCTGAGCGAAACGCCGGATATCAAGGCTCTGCTGGCCGGTAACGACAACATGGCCCTGGGCGCTGTCTCCGCCGTGCGTGCGGCAGGCAAGGCCGGCAAGGTATTGGTGGTGGGCTACGACAACATTGATGCGATCAAGCCAATGCTCAAGGATGGTCGTGTGCTGGCCACCGCTGACCAGGCTGCCGCGCAACAAGCGGTATTCGGTATCCAGAACGCACTGAAGCTGGTCAAGGGTGAGAAGGTCGATGCCAAAGATGGCGTGATCGAAACCCCGGTCGAACTCGTCATCAAGCAGTAATCCCGGCAGTACCCAACAGCGCTCGCTCGTCCTGAGCGGGCGCCTGGAGATTTTCCTATGTCATCTTCCGCCCCGAACGCTGTCCTCTCGGTCAGCGGTATCGGCAAGACCTATGCTCAGCCGGTTCTGTCCGACATCACCCTGACGCTCAATCGCGGGGAAGTGCTCGCGCTGACCGGTGAGAACGGCGCAGGCAAAAGTACCTTGTCGAAGATCATCGGCGGCCTGGTCACACCGACTACCGGGCACATGCAGTTCAACGGTCAGGAGTACTGCCCCGCCAGCCGCACCCAGGCCGAAGCCTTGGGCGTGCGCATGGTCATGCAGGAACTCAACCTGCTGCCGACCCTGACGGTGGCTGAAAACCTGTTTCTGGATAACCTGCCGAGCAACTGTGGCTGGATCAGCCGCAAGCAACTGCGCAAAGCCGCGATCGAGGCCATGGCTCAAGTTGGCCTGGATGCGATCGACCCCGACACCTTGGTTGGCAGCCTGGGCATTGGCCACCAGCAAATGGTCGAGATTGCGCGCAACCTGATCGGCGACTGCCACGTCCTGATTCTCGACGAACCCACGGCCATGCTCACCGCCCGTGAAGTCGAGATGCTGTTTGAGCAAATTACCCGTCTGCAGGCCCGGGGCGTGGCGATCATTTATATTTCACACCGGCTGGAAGAACTGGCCCGTGTCGCCCAGCGCATTGCGGTACTGCGCGACGGCAAGCTGGTCTGCGTCGAGCCGATGGCCAATTACAACAGTGAGCAACTGGTGACCTTGATGGTCGGTCGCGAGCTGGGCGAACACATTGACCTGGGCCCGCGCACCATCGGCGAACCGGCCCTGACGGTGAAGGGCCTGAGCCGTTCGGACAAGGTTCGCGACGTGTCCTTTGAAGTGCGCGCCGGTGAGATCTACGGTATTTCCGGACTGATCGGCGCCGGCCGCACTGAGTTGCTGCGCCTGATCTTCGGTGCCGACCAGGCCGACAGCGGCACCGTGGCCCTGGGATCGCCGGCCAGGGTGGTCAGTATTCGCTCGCCAGTGGATGCGGTTGGTCATGGTATCGCCCTGATCACCGAGGACCGCAAGGGCGAGGGCCTGCTGCTGACCCAATCGATCAGCGCCAATATCGCCCTGGGCAACATGCCGGAAATTTCCGGTGGTGGCGTCGTCAATAGCCGCAACGAAACCGCCCTGGCCAAACGCCAGATCGACGCCATGCGTATCCGCAGTTCCAGCCCGGGGCAATTGGTGTCCGAGTTGTCGGGTGGCAACCAGCAAAAAGTAGTGATTGGCCGCTGGCTGGAGCGCGATTGCGCAGTAATGCTGTTCGATGAGCCCACCCGAGGCATCGACGTCGGCGCCAAATTCGATATCTATGCGTTGCTTGGCGAACTGACTCGCCAGGGCAAAGCCTTGGTGGTGGTGTCCAGCGACCTGCGTGAACTGATGCTGATCTGTGATCGCATCGGGGTGTTGTCCGCGGGGCGCCTGATCGAGACCTTCGAGCGTGACAGCTGGACCCAGGACGAATTGCTCGCCGCCGCCTTTGCCGGCTATCAGAAACGTGATGCGCTGCTCAATGAGGCAGCGCCTAGGAATACCCCATGAAAACAAGCATTTCCCCCGGTAAAACTGGCGGCAACTTCTATGGCCTGGGTACTTACCTGGGGCTGGCGGGTGCCTTGCTGGCGATGATTGCGCTGTTCTCGGTACTCAGCGACCACTTCCTGTCCTACGACACCTTCAGCACCCTGGCCAACCAGATTCCGGACCTGATGGTGCTGGCGGTGGGCATGACCTTCATCCTGATCATCGGCGGTATCGACCTGTCGGTAGGTTCGGTGCTGGCATTGGCGGCATCGGCGGTCAGCGTGGCAATCCTGGGCTGGGGCTGGAGCGTGTTACCGGCTGCGCTACTGGGCATGGGCTGCGCTGCATTGGCCGGGACCATCACCGGCTCCATCACCGTGGCCTGGCGTATCCCGTCATTTATCGTGTCTTTGGGGGTGCTGGAGATGGCCCGGGGCGTGGCCTATCAAATGACGGGCTCGCGCACCGCTTATATCGGTGACTCGTTTGCCTGGCTGTCCAACCCGATTGCTTTCGGTATTTCCCCGTCGTTCATCATTGCGCTATTGGTGATCATTGCGGCTCAGTTGGTGCTGACCCGCACTGTCTTCGGGCGCTACCTGATCGGCATCGGCACTAACGAAGAAGCAGTGCGCCTGGCTGGCATTAATCCCAAGCCATACAAGATTCTGGTGTTCAGTCTGATGGGCCTGTTGGCCGGTGTAGCTGCGCTGTTCCAGATCTCGCGCCTGGAGGCGGCAGACCCGAATGCTGGTTCAGGCCTGGAGCTGCAGGTAATCGCCGCGGTGGTAATCGGCGGCACCAGTCTGATGGGCGGGCGCGGTTCGGTCATCAGTACGTTCTTCGGTGTATTGATCATTTCGGTATTGGCGGCGGGGCTTGCGCAGATCGGCGCTACGGAACCCACCAAACGCATCATTACCGGTGCTGTGATCGTGATCGCCGTGGTCCTCGATACTTACCGCAGCCAGCGCGCCAGTCGGCGGGGCTGAGTCATGGCAACGATCAAGGATGTGGCAGCGCTTGCAGGTATTTCCTACACCACCGTGTCCCATGTGGTGAACAAGACGCGTCCGGTCAGCGAGCCGGTCCGCATCAAGGTCGAGGCGGCGATCAAACAGCTGGACTACGTGCCCAGCGCCGTGGCGCGTTCGCTCAAGGCCAAGACCACCGCCACCATTGGCCTGTTGGTGCCCAATAGCCTCAACCCGTATTTTGCCGAGCTTGCGCGGGGCATCGAGGATTACTGCGAGCGTAATGGTTACTGCGTGATCCTCTGCAACTCCGACGACGACGCGGAAAAACAGCGCAATTATTTGCGCGTGTTGCTCGAAAAACGCGTCGACGGCTTGATCGTGACGTCGGTGGGCGGCGATGACAGCGGCCTGGCGGCGGGCTTGAGTGCAGTGCGCACGCCCATGGTGATTGTCGACAGGGCCCTGGATGGCATCGATGTCGACCTGGTGCGCATCGACCACGAACAGGGCGGCTACCTCGCGACCCGGCACTTGCTGGAGTTGGGCCATCGGGATATCGCCTGTATCGGCGGCCCGGGGCATACCCGCGTGGCACAAATGCGCCTGGCGGGTTACCAGCGTGCATTGCGCGAAGCGGGTGTCGAGGTGTTGGCCAGCCGGATCCTGGAAAGCGATTTCACCAGCACGGGGGGGTATGCCGCAGCCGTGCAATTGTTAGCGCAAAACCCGCCCAGCGCGATTTTCGCCAGCAACGATATGATTGGTTTCGGCGTGCTGCGCGCAGCCGCAGAACGCAGCATCCGCGTGCCGGCCGAGTTGTCGGTGATCGGTTTCGATGACATCCAGATGGGACGCTACGTCTATCCTGCGCTGACCACGGTTGGGCAGTCGATCCTGCAATTGGGCGAGACGGCGGCCGAATTATTATTGCAACGAATAGCAACACCCCAACGGTCGATCGATCAACGCATCGTGACGCCAAGTATCGTTTTGCGTGAGTCGACGGCGCCATTGGCTGGTGTGTTCGCCCAATACCGCTGAACCGAATTGATGAGTACTGATGTATGCCAGCAAAAGTAGTGGTAGTAGGCAGCTTGAACATGGACCTGGTCACCCGGGCCAGTCGCTTGCCGCGTGCCGGTGAAACCCTGATCGGCCAGAGCTTTTCCACCGTTGCGGGTGGCAAGGGCGCCAACCAGGCGGTGGCATCGGCGCGGCTGGGGGCCAGTGTTGCGATGATCGGATGCGTGGGCACCGATGCCTATGGCAGTCAGTTGCGTGATGCACTGCTGGTGGAAGGGATCGATTGCCAGGCGGTCAGCACCGTAGAGGGCTCCAGTGGTGTGGCATTGATCGTGGTGGATGACAGCAGCCAGAATGCGATTGTCATTGTGGCCGGCAGCAACGGTGAGTTGACGCCCGCGTCTCTGCAAGCGTGCGACGCTGTGCTGCAGGCGGCAGACGTGATCATCTGCCAGCTTGAAGTGCCGATGGACACCGTTGGTCATGCGCTCAAGCGCGGCCGCGAACTGGGCAAGACAGTCATCCTCAATCCGGCGCCCGCGAGTGGGCCTTTGCCCGCTCAGTGGTATGCCTCGATCGATTACCTGATCCCCAATGAAAGTGAAGCCACCGCCCTGAGCGGTGTCACCGTCGACTCGCTCGACAGCGCCAAGGTCGCCGCGACAGCGCTGATCAAGGCGGGGGCGGGTAAAGTCATCATTACGCTTGGCGCCCAGGGGGCACTGTTCGCCGACGGTAGCAGCTTCGAGCATCTGTTGGCGCCGAAGGTCAAGGCGGTGGACACCACAGCCGCTGGCGATACCTTCGTCGGTGGCTTTGCCGCTGCACTGGCCGCGGGCAAGAGCGAAGCCGAGGCGATCCGTTTTGGCCAGGTAGCGGCGGCGTTGTCTGTGACCCGCGCCGGCGCTCAGCCTTCCATTCCTACGCTGCACGACGTACAAGGTTTTGTGCCCTCATGAAAAAGACACCTTTGCTCAATATCGCCCTGTCACGCGTGATCGCGTCCCTGGGCCATGGTGATGTGCTGGTCATCGGCGATGCCGGTTTGCCGGTGCCGCCCGGCGTGGAGTTGATCGACCTGGCACTGACCCAGGGCATTCCGGATTTCATCAGCACGTTGCGCATTGTGCTCAGTGAGATGCAGGTTGAAAGCCACGTGCTCGCGGAAGAAATCCTGCTCAAGCAACCGCCGGCGCTGAGCGCGCTCAATGCGCTGACAGAGCAGGCAGCGCTGGGTGAGCGGCGGCTGCTCAGCCATGAAGAATTCAAGCAACTGAGCCGCACAGCACGCGCGGTTGTGCGTACCGGCGAGTGCCAGCCTTACTGCAATATCGCGCTGGTATCCGGTGTAACGTTTTAGCGTCCCCCCAATGACAAGGAGTGCTTTATGCAACGTGGTCTACCCATCCTGAAAAACCTGTTCCGGAGTGTTCTGCTTTTGTCCGCACTCACAGCTGCAAGCGCCCAGGCGGCGGAAAAAATCGACCTGATCATCGATACCGACCCTGGGGCCGATGACGTGGTGGCGCTGCTGTTCGCCATGGCCTCGCCGGAGGAGCTGAGCATTCGTGCGCTGACCACCGTCGCCGGTAATGTGCGTCTGGACAAGACCTCCCGCAATGCGCGTCTGGCGCGCGAGTGGGCAGGGCGTGAGGACATTCCGGTGTACGCAGGTGCGCCGGCGCCTCTGTTGCGCAAGCCGATCTACGCCGAGAATATCCATGGCAAAGAGGGCATCTCCGGCGTCACCGTGCACGAGCCGAAAAAAGGCCTGGCCGAAGGTAATGCCGTTGATTACCTGATCAAAACGCTGAGCACCGCCAAACCGCACAGCATCACCATCGCCATGCTCGGTCCGCAGACCAACCTCGCGCTGGCACTGACCCAGGCGCCCGAAATCACCCAGGGCATCAAGGAAGTGGTGGTGATGGGTGGTGCGCACTTCAATGGCGGTAATATCACGCCCGTGGCCGAGTTCAACCTGTTCGCCGATCCGGTGGCGGCTGAGATCGTGCTCAAAAGTGGAGTGAAGTTGCCCTACCTGCCGTTGGACGTGACCCATAAAGTCCTCACCAGCGACGCCCGCCTGAAGAAGATTGCGGACCTGAACAACAACGCAAGCAAGGTCGTCAGCAGTATCCTGAACGAGTACGTCAAAGGCGACATGGAGCATTACGGCATTCCGGGTGGCCCGGTCCACGACGCTACCGTGGTTGCCTACCTGCTCAAACCATCGCTGTTCAGCGGTCGTCAGGCCAATATGGTCGTCGACAGCCGCGAAGGCCCAACCTTTGGCCAGACCATCGTCGATTGGTACGACGGCCTCAAGCAGGAGAAGAATGTGTACTGGGTCGAGAACGGCGACGCCCAGGGCTTCTTCGATCTGCTGACCGAGCGTCTGGCGCGTTTGAAGTAATACGTTTTACCGGTCGGCGTTCGTCGGCCGGCTCTTATTCTTGTGCGCCCATGTAGTCGGCCGGGTATTTCTCGAATACCTGGCCGATGAACGCTTGTGCCGCCTGGGTTCCCAGTTCCTTGACCAACAGATCGATACCAATGATCGCCAGTTCTTCGGGGCTGCCGGGGCTATAGGAGCTTTGCCCCTGGGGCCACTTGGCTTTGATATCGGCTTGGAGCGTTACGGTGGTCATGGAAATCTCACGGCTGAAAGTACTGGGCAATGCGCTGGAACGCGGTTCCAGCGGCGCAGTTAACCATTTTGCGCGGCTTTTGGCACTGCTACTTAGGCATGAAGGAGGGGGTATGCGACACTGTTGGCTTGTTTAACAGCCGGGAAACACCGCGTGCAGATCGATCTGAACAAGCCTGAGAACCTGACGCTGGATGCCGTGCGCCAACTGCTTGCCCACGCCAGTGACGACGTACATACCCAGCTTCGGGTAACCAGGGCTGGTATTGCCTATATTTCTTCCGGCGTAGTCGGTGGAGCTCAGATAGATGGCCTGCTGTTTCGTCTGGAGACCTGGGCCAAGGGTTCTGGCTATGTCGGTATTGTGGCGGCCAGCGATGAGGTCTGGGTCATGCAGATCTTCAACGCGCTGAAACAGAACTGGCCATACCCACCATCTGACTACATCGACATCTACTGAGTGCGTTCATATCTAGTCACGATTGACTGGGCGATTGCCCCGCGCGAGTCAGGCAGACTTGCGCGCAGGCGATTAACGTCTTGAAACCAATCGTTCATATCGCTGTCGCACGATCTCTGTCCATTTTTTATCATAGGAGGCTTCATGCCTTGGAAGCTCGCTTCATTCGGTACTTTGTTGGCAGCACTCGCATTGGCGGGTTGCAGCACCCCGGGTGCCTCTGAGCCAGGCAAAGACGCCACCGTGACCGATGCCGGTCATAGCCGCTGTGAGTCGAAGGCCGCCGAGTTCGCAATCGGCCAGAAAGCCTCGCCGCAGTTGCTGGAGCAGGCTCGTACCCGTGCTGGCGCGCAGAATGCACGCATCCTCAAGCCCAACGATATGATTACCCTGGAATATCGTTCTGACCGCCTGAACCTCAACACTGACAACAACCTGGTGATCACGCGGGTCAATTGCGGCTGACAGCTTCGGCTTTTGCATCGCCCATAAAAAACCCCGTCACATGGACGGGGTTTTTTTAGCTCAGCGGAGAATTACTCGCCGCGAACCTGTGCAGCTTGCATACCCTTTTGGCCTTTCTCAGCCACGAAGGAAACGGTTTGGCCTTCTTTCAGGCTTTTGAAACCGTCGCTTTCGATAGCTTTGAAGTGTACGAACAGGTCGTCACCGCCACCTTGAGGAGTGATGAAGCCGAAGCCTTTTTCATCGTTGAACCATTTAACGGTGCCGGTTTGGCGATTAGACATGGTGTATCTCCAAGAAACATATATTTTCAGTAGTGCTGTGCTGCTCAGGCCAACTGGGCACACTGGGCTATCATAGTCGAAATGTTCGACTTGGGAGCCCCCCCAAGGCATTGTTTGCTAATCAATCGCGTTGCATCTGATCCCTGGCTCGGCGCAAAGCCCCGATCTACGGGGCTTTGCGCTGAAATATCAACTGTTAAAAAAAGCCGTAAAACCTGCATAATTTGTGTGAAATGGCAGTTTTCAGGCCATTTTTCCAGCGATATGGTCGTCAGATCAGTGGTCAATCTTACTTTTTCTTCACGACTTTGCAGGACGAAATAGCCGCTACCGCTTTGTTCTTAAGCTCAGGGCTGGCGTTCTGATTGGTCATCAGTTCCTTGATCTCGGCAGTGCTCAATTCGGCATTGATCTTGTCAGCACCACATTCGCAGTGAGCTTTGGCAGTTTTGGCGTCTACGTTCTGACTCGCGGCGGCACTGCAGTCGCTCACAAAGCTGTCACGGGCGCCGGCTGGCCAGTTGGAAGGGGCTGCAGCCTGCGCGCCAAGGGAAAGGAGGCTCAGGGTAGCGGCGACAGCGAGGGTAGAGGTGAAACGCATCATGGGATGCTCCTTTGGGTCGAGGACGAACGGCGATTCTCAGTGGGTTGGAGGCCCGACGTACAGCTCAAGTTCACTTTGCAGCTATAAAGCCTTGAATTGCGCTATACACAAAGCTTCGTCGGCGCGATGACCGTTCATCTGTGCTAGCATCGTGGGCTTGGCTAGTTTCAGGCGCGTCAATTACCGCCTTGCCATGTTTCTTTTTAGCTCAATCCAGTCACTCTGGTTCGATTATCGGTTGGCCGAAAGGCTCCTGCCGCTGTAAGGCAGGCGTTCATCACTGAACGGCCTGGTGTTGGATCTTGTACTGGCTCATCCCAACCCACGTGACCTTTGGTAGGGGTCACCACTAGGAGAGGAGGCGCCATGCCAACTATTACTCTACCCGACGGCAGTCAACGTTCATTCGATCATTCGGTTTCCGTAGCCGAAGTCGCCGCATCCATTGGTGCAGGCTTGGCCAAGGCCACCGTGGCCGGCAAGGTCGACGGCAAACTGGTCGACGCCAGTGACCTGATCACTTGCGATGCCAGCCTGCAAATCATCACGCCCAAGGATCAAGAGGGGCTGGAGATCATTCGCCACTCTTGCGCGCACCTGATTGGCCATGCGGTCAAGCAGCTGTACCCAACCGCCAAGATGGTGATCGGCCCGGTAATCGAAGAAGGCTTCTATTACGACATCGCCTATGAGCGTCCTTTTACACCGGACGACCTGGCGGCCATCGAGCAGCGCATGCACGCGCTGATTGAAAAAGATTACGACGTCATCAAGAAAGTCACCCCGCGTGCCGAAGTGATCGACGTGTTTACCGCGCGTGGTGAAGATTACAAGCTGCGCCTGGTGGAAGACATGCCGGACGAGCAGGCCATGGGCTTGTACTACCACGAAGAATACGTCGACATGTGCCGTGGCCCACACGTGCCGAACACGCGTTTCCTCAAGTCGTTCAAGCTGACCAAGCTGTCCGGTGCCTACTGGCGCGGTGATGCCAAGAACGAACAGCTGCAACGGATCTACGGCACGGCCTGGGCTGACAAGAAACAGCTGGCCGCCTACATCCAGCGCATTGAAGAAGCTGAAAAGCGCGACCACCGCAAGATCGGCAAGCGTCTGAACCTGTTCCACCTTCAGGAAGAAGCGCCGGGCATGGTGTTCTGGCACCCGAATGGCTGGACCCTGTACCAGGTGCTTGAGCAGTACATGCGCAAGGTTCAGCGCGACAACGGTTACCTGGAGATCAAGACCCCGCAGGTCGTTGATCGCAGCCTGTGGGAGAAATCCGGGCACTGGGCCAACTACGCCGACAACATGTTCACCACTCAGTCGGAAAACCGCGACTACGCCATCAAGCCGATGAACTGCCCATGCCACGTGCAGGTGTTCAATCAAGGCCTGAAGAGCTACCGCGAGTTGCCGATGCGCCTGGCCGAGTTCGGTGCCTGCCACCGCAACGAGCCATCCGGTGCACTGCACGGCATCATGCGTGTGCGCGGTTTTACTCAGGACGACGCCCACATCTTCTGCACCGAAGAGCAGATGCAGGCTGAATCCGCCGCGTTCATCAAGCTGACCATGGACGTTTATCGCGATTTCGGGTTTACCGAAGTTGAAATGAAGCTGTCCACTCGTCCGGAAAAGCGCGTTGGTTCCGACGAGCTGTGGGATCGCGCCGAAGCGGCACTGGCCGCAGCACTCGACAGTGCGGGCCTTGCGTACGACCTGCAGCCGGGGGAGGGCGCGTTCTACGGTCCGAAGATCGAGTTCTCTCTCAAAGATTGCCTTGGCCGTGTCTGGCAGTGTGGTACCCTGCAGCTCGATTTTAACCTGCCGATCCGTCTGGGAGCCGAATACGTCTCCGAAGACAACAGCCGTAAACACCCGGTTATGCTGCACCGGGCGATCCTCGGTTCGTTCGAGCGGTTCGTCGGTATCCTGATCGAGCACTACGAGGGAGCGTTCCCTGCGTGGCTGGCTCCGACCCAGGCAGTGATCATGAATATCACTGATAAACAGGCAGATTTTGCCGCCGAAGTTGAAAAAACTCTCAACGAAAGCGGATTTCGTGCCAAGTCCGACTTGAGAAATGAAAAGATCGGCTTTAAAATCCGCGAGCATACTTTGCTCAAGGTTCCCTATCTTTTGGTTATCGGAGATCGGGAAGTCGAGATGCAGACTGTCGCTGTGCGTACTCGTGAAGGTGCTGACCTGGGCTCGATGCCCGTCGCCCAGTTCGCTGAGTTCCTCGCGCAAGCGGTTTCCCGGCGTGGTCGCCCAGATTCGGAGTAATTATTATTAAGCGTGAAATGAGACAAGATAAACGAGCTGCACCGAAAGCCCCGATCAACGAGAATATCTCGGCACGCGAGGTTCGGTTAATTGGGGCTGAGGGTGAGCAGCTTGGGATTGTGTCAATTGAAGACGCGCTTCTTAAGGCTGAAGAAGCCAAGCTCGATTTGGTGGAAATTTCCGCCGATGCTGTACCACCTGTCTGCAAGCTGATGGACTACGGCAAATCGATCTTCGAGAAGAAGAAGCAGATTGCCGCAGCCAAGAAAAACCAGAAGCAGATCCAGGTTAAAGAAATCAAGTTTCGTCCAGGGACGGAGGAAGGGGATTACCAGGTAAAACTGCGCAACCTGGTACGTTTCCTGAGTGATGGGGACAGGGCCAAGGTATCCTTGCGATTCCGCGGCCGTGAGATGGCCCACCAGGAGCTGGGGATGGAACTCCTCAAGCGGGTTGAAGCTGACCTGCTCGAGTACGGTTCGGTCGAACAGCATCCTAAGATGGAAGGACGCCAACTGATCATGGTCATCGCCCCGAAAAAGAAGAAGTAATCAACAGGGCACGGCAGGCCTTCTGATTATGTTTATCAACTGAATGCGGAGTATCCGAACATGCCAAAGATGAAGACTAAAAGTGGTGCTGCTAAGCGGTTTCTGAAAACTGCTAACGGTATCAAGCACAAGCACGCTTTCAAGAGCCACATCCTGACCAAAATGTCGACCAAGCGTAAGCGTCAACTGCGCGGTAGCAGCTTGCTGCACCCGTCTGACGTGGCAAAAGTCGAGCGCATGCTGCGCCTTCGTTAATTTTTGGATCAAGACTAGAGGAAGTAACTCATGGCTCGTGTAAAGCGTGGCGTCATTGCCCGTAAACGTCACAAAAAAATTCTGAAACTTGCTAAAGGCTACTACGGCGCGCGTTCACGCGTATTCCGTGTTGCCAAGCAAGCGGTAATCAAGGCAGGCCAGTACGCCTACCGTGACCGTCGTCAGAAAAAACGTCAGTTCCGCGCTCTGTGGATCGCTCGTATCAACGCTGGTGCACGTGTTAACGGTCTGTCCTACAGCCGTTTCATCGCTGGCCTGAAGAAAGCGTCCATCGAAATCGACCGTAAGGTTCTGGCTGAACTGGCCGTGAACGAAAAAGCGGTGTTTGCTGCGATTGTCGAGAAAGCTAAAGCCTCCTTGGCTTAAGTACCCCCGACAGTCATCCTGGGTTACTCCTGTAGCCCAAGGTGGTAAACGTCATAAATAGGGGAAGAGCCTTCAAGCTCTTCCCCTATTTTGTATCTGGAGTCTGTACATGGAAAACCTGGACGCGCTCGTTGCCCAAGCCCTTGAGGCCGTGCAAAGCGCTGAAGATGTAAATGCCCTGGAGCAAATCCGGGTTCACTACCTTGGCAAGAAAGGTGAATTGACTCAGGTGATGAAGACCCTGGGAAATTTGCCCGCTGAAGAACGTCCGCAAGTCGGTGCGTTGATCAACGTTGCCAAGGAACGTGTCACAGAGGTGCTCAATGCGCGCAAGGCGTCGCTCGAGGAGGCCGATCTAGCGGCCAAGCTCGCCGCCGAGTCCATTGACGTGACCTTGCCTGGCCGTGGTCAGGCCTCGGGCGGCCTGCATCCGATTACCCGGACTCTGGAACGTATCGAGCAGTTCTTCACCCACATCGGCTACGGCATTGCCGAAGGCCCTGAGGTAGAAGACGATTATCACAACTTCGAGGCGCTCAACATCCCAGGCCATCACCCGGCCCGGTCGATGCACGACACCTTCTATTTCAACGCGAACATGCTGTTGCGCACCCATACCTCGCCGGTACAGGTCCGCACCATGGAAGCGAACAAGCCGCCGATCCGCATTGTCTGCCCAGGCCGTGTGTACCGTAGCGACTCGGATATCACCCACTCGCCGATGTTCCACCAGGTCGAAGGCCTGCTGGTGGATCGCGATATCAATTTTGCCGACCTCAAGGGCACCATCGAAGAATTCCTGCGGGTGTTCTTCGAGAAAGAGCTGGCGGTGCGTTTCCGTCCATCGTTCTTCCCGTTCACCGAGCCGTCCGCTGAAGTCGACATGGAATGCGTGATGTGTAGCGGTAAAGGTTGCCGCGTCTGCAAGCAGACCGGTTGGCTGGAAGTCATGGGTTGCGGCATGGTCCACCCTAACGTGCTGCGCATGTCCGGGATCGATCCGGAAGAGTTCTCGGGCTTTGCCTTCGGCATGGGCGTTGAGCGTCTGGCCATGCTGCGTTACGGCGTGAACGACTTGCGTCTGTTCTTCGACAACGACTTGCGGTTCCTCGCGCAATTTCGCTAGTCGTAACGAATCTTTAGGAGAGCAGGATGAAATTCAGTGAACAATGGCTGCGTGGCTGGGTAAGCCCGCAGGTAGATCGCGACGCGCTGGTTGCGCGTCTGTCGATGGCCGGTCTTGAGGTCGATAGCGTTACCCCGGCCGCCGGTGTTTTCAGCGGCGTGGTAGTGGGCGAGGTGCTGAGCACCGAGCAACACCCTGATGCCGATAAATTGCGTGTGTGCCAGGTCAGTAACGGTTCGGAAACCTTTCAGGTCGTGTGCGGAGCGCCTAATGTGCGCCCGGGCCTGAAGATCCCGTTTGCCATGATCGGTGCCCAACTGCCTGGCGACTTCAAGATCAAGAAGGCCAAGCTGCGTGGTGTCGAGTCCAACGGCATGTTGTGCTCTCAGGCTGAGTTGCAGGTAGGCGAGGGCAATGATGGCCTGATGGAGCTGCCGGCCGACGCGCCTGTGGGTCAGGACATCCGGGTTTACCTGGAACTGGAAGACGCCAGCATCGAGGTCGACCTGACCCCGAACCGCGGCGACTGCCTGTCCCTGGCCGGTCTGGCCCGTGAAGTGGGCGCGCTGTACAACGCTCCTGTCACCCGTCCGGCGGTTGCTGTTGTGCCGCCGGTGCATGACGAAGTTCGCTCCATCGAAGTGCTCGCGCCGAACGCCTGCCCACGTTACCTGGGGCGTGTGGTCCGTAACGTCGACCTGTCCAGGCCGACCCCGCTGTGGATGGTCGAGCGCCTGCGTCGCGCCGACGTGCGCAGCATCGACGCCGCCGTCGACATCACCAACTATGTGATGTTGGAGCTGGGTCAGCCGCTGCACGCCTTCGATCTCGCCGAAATCAACGGTGGCATCCGCGTGCGCATGGCCGAGGAAGGCGAAAAGCTGGTGCTGCTCGACGGTCAGGAAGTCAGCCTGCGTGCCGACACCCTGGTTATCGCCGACCACTCTCGCGCCCTGGCAATTGCCGGCGTGATGGGGGGCGAGCACAGCGGTGTATCCGCGACCACTCGTGACGTATTCCTTGAAAGCGCGTTCTTTGACCAGATCGCCATCGCAGGCAAGGCCCGTTCCTATGGCCTGCACACCGATGCTTCGCACCGCTATGAGCGTGGCGTGGACTGGAATCTCGCCCGTGAAGCCATGGAGCGCGCCACCGGCCTGCTGCTGGAAATCACCGGTGGCGAAGCCGGCCCGATCACCGAAACCGTCAGCGAACAGTACCTGCCGTCGATTGCGCCGATCACCTTGCGTGCCAAAAGCGTTGAGCAGATGCTCGGCTTAGTCATCGAGCCGGCTGAAATCGAGCAACTGCTGTCCGCGCTCGGCCTGGGTATTTCTGCAGGTGGGGAAGGGCAGTGGCAGGTTGCAGTTCCTAGCCATCGCTTCGACATCAGCCTGGAAGTCGACCTGATCGAAGAGCTGGCACGTCTGTATGGCTACAACCGCCTGCCGGTTCGCTACCCGCAAGCGCGCCTCGCGCCGCAACCCAAGGCCGAAGCGCGTGCGCACCTGCCTGAGCTGCGCCGCCTGCTGGTTGCTCGTGGTTACCAGGAAGCCGTGACGTATAGCTTCATCGATCCAAAACAATTTGAGCTGTTCAACCCGGGTGTTGAACCGCTGTTGTTGGCCAACCCGATCTCCAACGACATGGCCGCCATGCGTTCTTCGCTGTGGCCGGGTCTGGTGAAAGCGCTTTCCCACAACTTGAACCGCCAGCAAGACCGCGTGCGCCTGTTCGAAAGCGGCCTGCGTTTCGTGGGTCAGCTCGATGGCCTCAAGCAAGAGCCGATGCTGGCTGGCGTGGTCTGCGGTAGCCGCCTGCCGGAAGGCTGGGCGCAGGGCCGCGACGTCGTAGACTTCTTCGACGTCAAGGCTGACGTGGAAGCGGTACTGGGCTTTGCCGGCGCGCTGGATGCCTTTACGTTTGTGCCGGGCAGTCACCCAGCCTTGCATCCAGGCCAGACTGCGCGTATCGAGCGCGAAGGTCGCCTGGTAGGTTTTGTGGGCGCCATTCACCCGGAACTGTCGAAAACGTTGGGGCTGGACCGTCCAGTCTTCGTGTTTGAGCTAGTCTTGGCTGAAGTGGCGTCGGGCAAGATGCCTAAATTCAGCGAGTTGTCGCGCTTTCCTGAAGTGCGTCGCGACCTGGCGCTGATCGCCGACCGTGACGTCGCCGCCACTGCCGTTCTGGATGTAATCCGTGAAAATGCAGGGGAATGGCTGACAGACCTCAGGCTATTTGACGTCTATCAGGGTAAAGGCATTGATCCGCATAGAAAAAGCCTCGCAGTCGGCTTGACCTGGCAGCATCCATCGCGCACTCTTAATGACGATGAGGTGAATACCACGACACAAAATATCCTCACCTCGCTCGAACAAAGGTTGAACGCCACGTTAAGGAAGTGACGTATGGGGGCTTTGACGAAAGCTGAGATGGCGGAACGTCTGTACGAAGAGTTGGGTCTGAACAAGCGCGAGGCCAAGGAATTGGTCGAGCTGTTTTTTGAAGAGATCCGCCACGCTCTGGAAGACAACGAACAGGTCAAATTGTCCGGTTTCGGCAATTTTGACCTGCGGGACAAACGCCAGCGGCCTGGCCGCAATCCAAAAACGGGAGAAGAAATCCCGATCACGGCTCGCCGTGTGGTCACCTTTCGTCCAGGGCAGAAGTTGAAGGCCCGAGTTGAGGCTTATGCTGGAACCAAGTCATAACGACGAACTACCCGTCATCCCAGGCAAACGCTACTTCACCATTGGTGAAGTCAGCGAGCTGTGTGCGGTAAAACCGCACGTGCTGCGCTATTGGGAGCAGGAGTTTCCTCAACTCAACCCCGTCAAACGCACCGGGAACCGTCGGTATTATCAGCGCCAGGACGTACTGATGATCCGACAGATCCGTGCATTGCTGTACGACCAGGGGTTCACCATCAGCGGCGCACGCCAGCGTATGTCCGGTGATGAAGCCAAAGACGACACCACCCAATACAAGCAACTGATCCGCCAGATGATCTCCGAACTGGAAGATGTGCTGGTGGTGCTGAAGAAATGATTCAAGCTTTAAAAATACTTCCACATTTCAAAAGCTTGCGGTATATTCTGGTTCGCTTCGTTAAGAAGCGAACCCAGTAACACGCCTAGTCGGGGCGTAGCGCAGTCCGGTAGCGCACTAGCATGGGGTGCTAGGGGTCGAGTGTTCGAATCACTCCGTCCCGACCATATTTATCAATGGCTTAGCCCAATCTGAAAAGATTGGGCTTTTTCATGTCTGAAAAATACCCCCTACCCCCTACCGCGCCGTGGGCTGTTATGGGCCCGAGAGCCTGTTTCACCTCTGTGATCTGCCGGTGGGGTACAGCGAACATGCAATCGCTACGACACTCCCCTGAAATGACTGGCGTGACGTCGATAGGCATTGTCGCGCGCATGTCGATACGCCACTAGCACACCTGCCCTAATTGATCCTTGCACGAACCCGGCAGTAGAGTTTGAAGCGCAAGCCAATGTATTAACGATGGGAAGGGGAGTGAAGATGACTATAAAAAAATACGTCTATATGACGGCTGCAGCCTGCCTGTTAGCGACCTCAAGTGCGCATGCGTCTTTCGCCACCAGTTGCCAGGATTCTCAGCCGTGGTACCACTTCAGCATGATTGAGGCAGCAACCTGTTTGCTCTCTGGTCAATGGTAATCGGGTCGCCCCCGCTGCGGTTCGGCGGGGGAGAGCCCCAGTGATCCCGCTCAAGTCGTGCCTTTCAGGCATTGCCGTCGATTGCGCTGACTTGACTCATCAACATTTGCTTAAAACATCTTCCTGCCTCACCTGGCCTGACGCTGCGAGCGAACCGTTGCGCCTGTGATCATGTCTGTGCGAATGGCCGACGGTTGCCCGGCGTTGTTGCGTGCATAACTGCATAACGTGACCGGCAGCTCTGCTATATCAAGGAATATGCCGTCAATGGCCAAGATGTAGCGATCGTCGTCAATATCTTCGCAGATGGTGCTGATCGCCGAGTTCACGCTGTAGTAATAATGCTGGCTAAAACCGTCCTGCTGGTTTTCCCAGGCGATGTGATAGCGGTGCTTGAGCTGCGGTGCCGGTGCCGGGTTGGTCAGGAATACCGAATGGGTGAACGCATTGCGCAGCAGCGCTTCGGTCAGCGGCTGTTCGGCCGTTTGCACCCCGAGTATGCATAACACATGCGGCCCCAGCACTGGACCGATGGGCTGGTTGATGTAGGCCTCGTCAGAAGCGGCAGCGACTTGGTAGCCGTGTGTGCGTGCGCAATCGCTGATGTGATTCACGGCTTTGAATCGGTAGAACGGTTCCTGGATCGAGAACCTCAGGTTCCAAGTCGGACGGGTAATTTGGTCGGTGGCGTCACGTTTTAAATGCACATAGGGCTTCAGGTTCCACGGCTCATCCAGCGTGATTTCAACCGCCTTGAGCTGACAGGTTGGGGTGTCGTTACGGAAAACACCGTCTACAAAGCAGTAGTACAAGTCGTTGACGGGGTAGCTGTAGTTGAATTTGGCGGCTTCGCACGCCGAGTTGTTCTGGCAGCTATTGAGAATGTCTTTCTGAATGGCAGACGCGACCTTGCTGATGATGCTGGTGATTTCATTGGTGTTCCGGTCCAGCATCGGACTGCCGGAGCTGCCTGGGCGCAGACCGTTGCAGCGGTTGCGCAAGGCGCTGGGGAACACGCCGGGATGTTCGGCAAAACTGTTGAGGGTCGACTCCACGCAGGCGCTCATGCGTAGGCCCTTTTTCAGAAAGCCAGTCGGCGCTCCCACGTTGATCACCTCTCGATCCGATGTATGACGCTGGGAGGCCAGCTTGAGTGGCATGATCGCCTTGGCCACCAGCACCGCCAGTGACGTATCCAGTTCGAGCACGGCCAGGTCAGTGCCCGCCATGCTGCTCCAATGCGCCGTCTTGACGGCGTAGGTGATACGCCGTTCGGGTGTGTCATGAAAGTAGTTGAAGGTCACGTCGGCGGTGAGCGTCTGGTGGACGCACGCTGTACCGTAGCTGTAGAACACACAATGCCCGGCGGTCAGCACATAAGCCGGCCCGATGGCCTTACCTTGGCGATTGCGCGTGTCGAGCAGAACGGCATTGCAGGTCTGGCCTAAGGCGTTTTCCAGTGAACCGATGCCGGTCCATTGCGGATAACGGTGGTTTTTATTTTCAAGGGCCACAGACGGTGACTGCTCGGTAAGGCCCTCGGCCAGATCTCTGGCATGGCTGGGCCAGACAGTGCTGAGCAACAGGAAATACAGGAAGATGCAGGCGGTGTGAGGAAGTGCCATAAGGGGCCTCGACAAGGAAGTCATTGATTGGCTGAAACTACTCAATCAGGCCATGGCGGATGACATACAGGGCTACTGCGTGAGCCCTTGGCGGGATCCTCAGTCGCCGTTATGGCTGCTGGTGCTGGCGTCCTTACGCCCAACACCGTCTCGGGATTTTCCGTTCGTCCAAAGTTCGGCACTCCCTGTTACACGCCTGCTCCAATGTTTAAGTGCGTATTTGTCGCGCTTTAGAGCGGAGAGACAGCATGGAAATCAACGAGAACGCCCCAGGCAATATTTCACAGCAGGCAGTAACGCGTGGAACGGACAATGAGGCCGGTCATGATCCAAAGCGCGATGAGGATCATATCCCGCTGCCACCGGACGACGAGGCACCCCTCGAGGAAGATATGTCGGACGTGGACGCTGCCGATTCAGTAGCCAGTGAGCATCCTGACAACTGAGCATCAACGGACCCGGCCAAGCGCCGGGTTTTCATTTAAATGTCAGCGCAAGATAATTACGTTATTGTCGGCGTGATGCCCTTTTCCGAAAGGCCGAGAAGTTAAAGCAACCCAACTGCGGAGACGGATATGCGTGCCGAAGACGTTCTTGCCGACGACACAAACGAAGCAACATTTGAGGGAGTGACCGTACGTAAAGGGACGGTGGGTGCCTTTTTGGCAAACGTACGAGTTTGGAGTAATCCAGGCGCGAGCATGGATGATCAACTGCTGGCTGAGCGAGAAATTATTCAATCTCTGCCCGCTCTTAAGGCGATCGGGCTCCTCGACGTGTTTGAGCCTAAGGATTCCCGATTGCGTGAGTTGATCGCCAAGGCGGGCGCGCTACGGTGAGAGTATCCAGAGGGGCGCCACGCTGAGCAGCAAGAGGCCGGCTTTGTCTTGATGCGCCACTGTTGTTGCTAATTATGGCTTTTTCATGCCGGGAATAAATGCCTTCCCGCGTGAACAATCTTCATCGCGAATCACACCTGCTCATTAGTTACGCGCTAAGGAAATTTCCCACATCCAATGCCCGTACCCTGTTGTTAGGCTCCAACTCTTTGACCTGACTTCAAGGAGTTTCCTGATGACAAAACGTCTCGCCGCCGAGTTCTTCGGCACGTTCTGGCTGGTACTGGGCGGTTGCGGCAGTGCCGTGTTGGCGGCCGCATTCCCTGAGTTGGGCATTGGTTTTGCCGGTGTGGCATTGGCATTTGGCTTGACGGTATTAACCATGGCCTACGCGGTCGGGCATATTTCCGGCGGGCATTTCAATCCGGCGGTCACCCTGGGTTTGCTCGCCGCCGGGCGTATTGACGGCAAGGATGTGGTGCCCTACATCTTCACTCAGGTTCTGGGCGCGATTGCGGCGGCCGGCGTGCTGTACCTGATCGCCAGCGGCAAGGCCGGGTTCGATGTGACGGCGGGGTTTGCCACCAATGGTTATGGCGAGCATTCACCCGGGGGCTTCTCGCTGCTTTCGGTAGTGGTCACCGAGTTTGTACTCACGGCGTTTTTCCTGTTGATCATCCTGGGCGTCACCGACAAATAGGCACCGGCCGGTTTTGCGCCGCTGGCCATCGGTTTTGCCCTGGTCTTGATTCACCTGATCAGTATTCCAGTGAGCAATACATCGGTTAACCCGGCGCGCAGTACGGGCGTAGCACTGTTTCAAGGCGATTGGGCGATGGCTCAGTTGTGGGTGTTCTGGGTGGTGCCTTTACTCGGTGGCGTGTTTGGTGGGCTGGTGCACCGGTTCGTGTTGGCGACAAAACAGTAGTCGCTCAGGCCACCTTTGCTCGGCGAGCGGACCGTGTTCTTCATGATCGAGCCGCCTTGTAACGGTTGGCCGGGCGCGCCAAACCAAGGTTTTCACGCAGTGTGGTGCCGGTGTATTCGCGCCGAAACAAGCCACGCCGCTGTAACTCGGGAACGACCAGGCGGGCGAAATCCTCCAGCCCGCCCGGCAGGTGTGGCACCAGAATATTGAAGCCATCCGCCGCGCCTTCTTCGAACCAGCGCTGCAGCTCATCGGCGATCTGCACAGGCGTGCCGATCAAGCTGTAATGACCGCGTCCGCCGGCAATGCGTCGGCCCAGTTGCGCCAGTGTCAGCTGTTCGCGCTGGGCCAGTTCGCTCCGCAGTTGCTGGCGGCCGCGCTGGTGCTGACCAGTCGCTTCCATAGCCCAGGCATCGAAAAGATGATCGCCGAGGTGGACATCCCGGTGGTGGAAACCTGGGACTACGTGCCGGAGCGCCGTGATAGTTTACTGCGACCCTCAGCGAGCTAGGTGTGCAGCCGTGGGTCTTCGTCCCCGACGCCGACCGTGCGCCTTTCGAGGCGGGCAAGCAGGCCATGGAGGCGCTGATGGGGGCGGTGACCAGGCCCGACGCGATTTTCTTTGCCAACGACAACCTGGCTGCCGGTGGTTTGCTCGCCGGTCAACGAGCGGGGCTGAACATCCCGCAGGACTGCGCCGTATTAGGCTTTGGCGATTACCCCTTCGCACAGATGTTGCTGCCCAGCCTCAGCACGATCCAGCCACCGGCCCTGCAGATTGGTGTATTAGCCGCCACCCGCGTTCTGCAAAGTCTGGGTGTATTACCGATCGAGGGTGAAGTTGCACGCTTGAATCTTTTGCACTGTCAGTTAATTGAAAGGGAAAGTACCTAGTCATTACGGGGTATGGCTAAGTGCAACTAGTGGCTATTGGCTGCTAACGCTCTAAATCAGTGCACTTGGCAATGTTTTGTATTTAATTTCCCGCCAGCCGGAACTAGAGCTATAACTTCCAGTCGATACCCCCGGCTAACTCCTGCATCGGCTGTGGCGAACTAATGGCATTGTTCGGTAGTTCCAAATAGCCATACTTTTCGCAACGTTAGATATTCCTCAATGATGTCTTCAGCCCCCATCGATGCTTGCAAGATGCACATCCCGCACACCGACCAGGTGTGTGCGTGGCTGATGCAGCACGCCGGGCTTAAAACGCTGGATCTGGAACGCGCCCGGCGCTTATCCGATGACCCTCGCGACCTGCTGGGTTTACTCACGCGCCTGGGCCTGGTGTCCGAAATCGAACTGGCCCGCGCCTGGGCCGATCTGCTGGTTGCACCATTGCTGGCGGCCGACGCTGCGCCGCCGTTGCTCGACCCATTACCCGCCGTTACCGAGCGTTTCCTGCGTCACTACCACCTGGTGCCCATGGGCTGGGACGAGGGCGGTCTGCGCGTGCTGGCCGCCAACCCGACGCAGCTGTACCCGTTCCAAGCCCTGGCGTATGCCTGCCAAGTTCCTGTCTGGCTGGCCATCGGTGCACATACCGACGTAGAGGGCCTGATCGAGCGTTACTACGGCCAGGGCCGTTCGGCCATGGGCACGCTGATCGAAAACCTAGATGAGCAGAGTGGTGCCCTCGAAGATATCGAGCACCTCAAGGACATGGCTTCCGAAGCGCCGGTGATTCGCCTGGTCAACCTGATCCTGCAACGCGCCGTGGAACAACGGGCGTCGGATATCCATATCGAACCCTTCGAAAACCAGCTCAAGGTGCGCTACCGCATCGATGGCGTGCTGCACGACGCCGAAGCACCGCCCGCCAGTTCGTCGGCGGCGGTGATCTCGCGGGTCAAGATCATGGCGCGCCTGGACATCGCCGAGCGGCGCCTGCCCCAGGATGGGCGCATCATGCTGCGCATCCAGGGCAAGGCGTTGGATTTGCGCGTGTCCACGGTGCCCACCAGCTTCGGCGAGTCGGTGGTGATGCGCCTGTTGGACCGGCAAACCGTGCAGTTCGACTTTCCAAGCCTGGGTTTTAATGGCCAGCGCCTGGCAGCCTTCCTTGATTTGCTCGAGCGGCCCCACGGCATCCTGCTGGTCACCGGGCCCACAGGCTCGGGTAAAACCACCACGCTGTACACCGCCTTGGCGCGGCTCAACACCGCCGAACGCAAGATCATCACCGTGGAAGACCCGGTGGAGTACCAGCTTGAGGGCATCAACCAGATCCAGGTCAAGCCCGCCATCGGCCTGGACTTTGCCGGAGCGCTGCGCGCCATCGTGCGCCAGGACCCGGACGTGATCATGATCGGTGAAATCCGCGACCTGGAAACGTGCCGCATCGCCGTCCAATCTTCACTCACCGGCCATCTGGTGCTCTCAACCCTGCACACCAACAGCGCCGCCGCCAGCATCACACGCTTGCTGGACATGGGCGTGGAAAGCTACCTGATCGCCTCCACCGTCAGCGGCATTCTCGCCCAACGCCTGGTGCGGCGCCTGGACCCGGCCACACGGGTCGCGTTCCAGGCGCCGCCGGCGTTGATCAAGGAACACGGGCTGGATCGCCTCACCGAGCAGCGCCCGATCCTGCTGTATCACGGCGCCTACCACGGCCGCAGCGCCCTCACCGAATTGCTGGTGATGAACGACGAGTTGCGTGGCCTGCTGATGGCCCACGCCGACGCCGCCACCCTTGAGCAAGCCGCCCGCCGCGGCGGTTTGCGCACCTTGTATGAAGACGGCCTGCGTCAGGCGCTGGCGGGCGTCACGTCCCTGGAAGAAGTGTTGCGCGTCACCCGTGGAGAGGATGCGTGAGCCTGTTCAAGTTCCGTGCCCTGGACAGCCAGGGCGCCGCCCAGAGCGGCACGCTGCAAGCTGCCGACCAGGCCGCCGCCGTCGCCATCTTGCACAAGCGTGGCTGGTTGCTGCTGCATATTGAAACGACGGGCAGTGCCTCGTTACGTCGTGTACGCGGGCCGTTGAAGGGGGCCGCGCTGGTGAGTTTCACCCAGCAACTGGCGACGCTGCTCGGCGCCGGTCAGCCCCTTGAACGCTCGTTGAACCTGCTGCTCAAGCAACCCGGCCAACCCCAGGTGCGGGCCTTGATCGAGCGCATCCGTGACCAGGTCAAGGCCGGCAAGCCGCTGTCGGCTGCGCTTGAGGAAGAGGACGATACGTTTTCTGCGCTGTACCTGAGCATGGTGCGCGCGGGCGAAGCCGGTGGTGCGCTGGAAGACACCCTGCGCCAGCTCAGCGACTACCTGGAGCGCAGCCAGCGACTGCGTGGCGAGGTGATCAACGCGCTGATCTACCCGGCGTTCCTGGTGGTGGGCGTACTGGGTTCCCTGGCGCTGTTGCTGGCCTATGTGGTGCCGCAATTCGTGCCGATTTTTCAGGATCTGGGCGTGCCGATTCCGTTGATCACCCAAGTGATCCTGGGGCTTGGCGAGTTTTTGTCGGCCTATGGCCTGGTGCTGTTGGCCGGGTTGGCGATCAGTGCCGGGCTCCTGGCGACGCGCCTGCGCGACCCCAGCCGCCGCGAACGCTACGACCGTCACCTGCTGGGCATCCGTGTGGTCGGCCCGCTGCTGCAACGGGTGCAAGCCGCACGCCTGACTCGCACCCTCGGCACCTTGCTCTGCAATGGCGTGGCATTGCTGCCCGCGCTGGTGATCGCCCGGCAGGTCTGCAGCAACCATGCATTGCAGGCGCAAGTGGCTCTGGCGGCGCAACAGGTCAAAGGCGGCGGCACCCTGGCCGAGGCGTTTGGCAGTCAACCGCTGTTGCCGCAGTTGGCCCTGCAAATGATCGAGGTCGGCGAACACGCCGGTGAACTGCCCGGCATGTTGCTCAAGGTCGCCGACATCTTCGACGTCGAGGCCAAGCGTGCGATCGACCGCCTGCTCGCTGCGCTGGTGCCCTCGCTGACCGTGATCATGGCGGTGCTGGTGGCGGTAATCATGCTCGCGATCATGCTGCCGCTGATGAGCCTCACCAGCCATATATGAACCTTCATGGAGTGGAATCAATGAGAACCCGGCACCGCCAAAACGGCTTCACCCTGCTGGAAATGCTCGCGGTGATCGTGCTGCTGGGCATCGTCGCAACCATTGTCGTGCGCCAGGTCGGCGGCAATGTGGACAAGGGCAAATACGGCGCAGGCAAGGCGCAGTTGGCGAGCTTGAGCATGAAGATCGACAGCTACGCCCTGGATGTGGGGGCGCCGCCCAGCACCCTGCAACAGCTGCTCGACAAGCCCGCCAATGCCTCCAGCTGGGCGGGCCCCTATGCCAAGCCTTCGGAGTTGAAGGACCCGTTCGGCCACGGGTTCGGTTATCGCTTCCCCGGGCAGCATGGCGCCTTCGACCTGATCTTCTACGGCCAGGACGGTCAACCGGGCGGCGAGGGCTACAGTGCCGATTTGGGTAACTGGGAGTAACCCGCCCATGGCCCAGCGCGGCTTTACCTTGCTGGAGATGCTGGTGGTCATTGTATTGATCGGCATCGCCGCCGGGTTGTTGGGGCTGGGTGTGCGCCAGGGGCTGCAAGTGGCTCAGGAGCGGCGGGTGGTGGGGCAGATGGTCGAGGCACTGCGCGCCACGCGGGCGGGGGCGATCGTCAGCGGCCAGGCGGCGCGCACCGAATTCGACCTGCAACGTCTGACGTTCCGGGCTCCAGGGCGTGCCCCGCAACAGTGGCAGGCACCGTTGCAGGTGACGTTGCACAGTGCCGAGCAGGCGGGCGCCGCCGTGGTGTTCTACCCCGATGGCAGTTCCACCGGCGGCAACCTGCTGCTGGCCAGCGGCGCCCGGCGTTGGCGTATCGACATTGGCTGGCTCACCGGCAGCGTGCAGTCCAGGGCGCTGCCATGAAGCATCAGGCCGGTTTTACCCTGCTGGAAATGCTCGCGGCCCTGACGTTGATGGCGGTGTGCAGCAGCGTGTTGCTGGTTGCCTTCGGCCAGAGTGCGCGCTCGTTGGCCCAGGTTGCCCACAGCGACCGGCTAACCCAGGCCGCGCTCACGCTGCTGGACCAGGAAGCGGCCGGCCCGCTGAGCGAAGGCACCTTGCAAGGCGAACTTGATGGCATCCATTGGCAATTGACCAGTACCCGGCAACAGCCCCATCTGTTTCGTCTCGACCTGAACCTGCGCGAAGGCGTGCATCAGGCCCGCTTCAGCACCTTGAAGGCCCGCCTGTGAGGCGCCGCGAGCAGGGCTTCACCTTACTGGAGATCCTGGTGGTGCTCAGCCTGCTTTCGATATTGTTATTGCTGGTGGGCGCTGCGTTGCTGGGCGCCAATCGGGCGGTGGCCAAGGCCCAAAGTTACACCGTGAGCCTGGATGAAATGCGCACCGCCCAACAGTTTCTACGCACCGCGATCAGCGAGGCGTTGCCCTTGAATATCATTGAAGACGACAGCCAGGCCGACGGTTTTTTTATCGGTACGGCAGAGCGCTTGCAGTTTGTGGCGACCTTGCCCGGCGTGCTCGGCGGGGGCATCCAGCGCTTTACCTTGCAACGGGTAGAACAGGATTTTCAGGTGGCGTTTTCGCAGTTGCAATCCGCTGCCAACGCCCAGCGCGCTGAACCGCAAGTGCTGCTGCATAACGTCGAGGCGCTGCAATTGAGTTATCGCGGCGTATCGCCCTTGGGCCAGCCCACCGGCTGGTTGAGCGCGTGGCCCTGGCCCCGGCGCTTGCCCGTCGCAGTACGCATCGACGCCAGCGTCAACGGGCCGGTGCCGTGGCTGACGCAAGTGATTGCCCTGCGCCTGAACCTCGGCAGCGCGAGCAGTGAACAATGAAGCGCCAACGCGGAGCGGCGTTGCTGCTGGTGCTGTGGGTGCTGGCTTTACTCAGCCTATTGCTCGGCGGTTTGGCTGCCTGGGTGCAACTGCAAAGTCGCCAGGCGCTGTGGTACCGCCAGCACACCCAGACGCTGTTGGCCGCCGAAGCCGGTATTGCCCAGGTCATGGCTGATCGGCACTGGGTGGCGGACGGGCGTGCCATCGCGCTGACCTTCGACGACGCCCGCCTACAGGTCCGCCTGCGCAGTGAGCGCGGCAAGCTGTACCTGGTCAACGCCGACCCCGATGACTTGCTGCACCTGGCCCTGGCTTGCGGCGCTACCCCGGCCCAGGCCCATCAGCTGGTCCAGGCGCTTGAGGCTCGGCGCCATCAGGGCCTGGCGCCGTTTCGGGTGCTGGAAGAAGTGCGGCAACTGCCCGGTATGACCCAGGAGCTGTACAGCCAATTAGTGCCGGAAATTACTTTGTGGAGCGACCTGGATCGACCCGATCCGGCATTTGCCAGCCCCTTGATGCGCAAGGCATTGAACCTGCCACGCCAAAACGCCGAGGGCGCCGACCCCGGCCAGGTGCTGGAAATCGACAGCCGTGCCGAGCGCCCCGGCGGCTATCAGGCACGCCTGCAACTCACCGTCTTATTGAGCCCCGCGGAGGACCGTGCACAACCCTATCGGGTGGTGCGGTGGCAAGAATGAATCGACTTGAACCTATCGCCCGCCAGTGGCGCGGCAGCCTGCTGCAACAAGGCTGGCACCTGTGGCTCACCGAGCTGCGCGGCTGTGTGCCGAGCTGGCTGGCCCCGCAAGAGCCGCCTGAACAGGTCCATTACTGGCCGCTGACGGCGCCGGTTATCCCCGGCAGCGCCTGCCAGGTGCTGATGCTCGACCCTGACGTGGTGCTGCAGCAACGCCTGCAATTGCCCCTGGCGGCCGCGCGCAATCTCACGGCGGTGGTCGGCTATGAACTGGACCGCTACACCCCGTTCGACGCCGAGCAGTTGTACTTCGTGGCGCGTCAGGAGCAGCGCACACCCACCCACCTTGAGGTCACGCTGGTGGCGATCCTGCGCGAGCGTCTGGATCGGATTCTGAGTGACTGCGCTGCCCTTGGTCTGCATCCCCATCGCGTCGATGTGGCGGGCCTGGGCATCGACCTGCTGCCGGCACCGTTACGCTCGCGCCAACGCCGAACGGGCAAGGATTTGCAGCGCAGCCTGCCATGGCTGTGCGGTGCCTTGCTGATCGCCGCCATGTTGCTGTGGCTCAACGACCGCCAGCGTGTGCTCGACGCCATGCACGCCACCGTGCAGCAGCAAAAAGCCCAGGTCGCCCAGGTGCACGCCCTGCGCCAGCAACTGCTCAATACCCGCGGCGCGGCGCAGTACCTCACCCAGCGCAAACTGGCGCAACCGCCGCTGGCTGCGCTGCTCAATGACTTGACCACTTGTCTGCCCGCCGACACTTGGCTCGACCAATTGGACGTCAAGGACGCTGAGGTGACCTTCTCCGGGCAAAGTGCCAAGGCCAGTGGCCTGATCACCCGCATCAAAGGCTGCCGGCGGTTGGACAACGCCCAGTTCGAAGGGGTGATTCAACCCGATGCGCGCACCGGCAAGGACCAGTTTGCCTTGCGTGCCCACTTACGCCCGGAGGCCGCCGATGCGCCGACCCCTCACACCCCGTGAACGTCGTGGCGGGGCCTTGTTGCTCCTGGCCGTGGTACTCGGTGCGGCCTATTGGTTGCTGATCGACAGCTGGTTCGCCGGCCCGCTGCGCACCATGGGCGAACAAGCCCAGCAGTTGCGTGAGCAGCAGCAACGCTACGCCGCCGTGTTGCGTCAGGGCGATGCATTGCGCGAACAGCTTGAGCTGGCGCGGCAAGACCCGGCCAGCAGCGCCAGCCTGTTGCCAGGCGATGACCCCGATGTGGTCGCCGCCGATCTGATGCAGCGTCTGGCCGACCTGATCAACAGCCACGCCAACCTGGGCGGCGGCTGCAACCTCACCCAGCGCAAACCCATCACCACTGAACAGGACAGCAGCGAGCCCTATCGGCAGGTCAAGGTCAGCCTTACGCTGAACTGCGCCATCGAACCGCTGACCGCGATCCTGCACGCGCTGGAATACCAGCCGCCGTTTCTGTTTGTCGATGAGTTGCGCATTCGCCGCAGCAAACAGGCACCGGCCACTGGCGGGGCGGGCAAGCTGGCGGTGCAACTGCTGGTGCGTGGCTACCTGCAACCGGCGCAGGTGGCGCCATGATCGGTGCACTGCGCCCCCTGGAGTGGGGCTTGCTCGGCTTGGCCGGGCTATTGGGCGTACTGATGGCGGTGATCCTCAGCAGCATCGGTGATCAACCGCGATGGTTGCCGCAGGCGCCTGCACCTGCGCAGCCCTCCGTCACTGTGCAGGCCGCACCGGCGCCGGCGTTGCAAGAGCTCGCGAGCACCTGGCAGACGCCGCTGTTCAGCCCCGATCGCCGCCCGGACAGCGTGGTCGGCAAGACCCAGGTGGCGAGCCTGGCCAACCTGACCCTCAGCGGCATCATGATCACCGGCAACCTGCAAATGGCCATGCTCAAGCAAGCCGGCGGCCCACCCCTGACGGTGCGCCTGGGCCAGACGCTGCCCAACGGCTGGCGCCTGGAACACCTGACCCCGCAATACGCCCGATTCGCCCTCAACGGGCGTACCCAGACCCTGAGCCTGTACGGCAAGCGGTTACCCCTGATTTCCCATCCCCGCGAGCCCCTCCCTTGATCGATATGCGCACTTCGCTGTTTTGCCTGGCCACTGCCGTCTCCCTGGGCGGTTGTGGATCCTTACCCGACCGCCTTGATCCGGACGACCAGCTGCTGAACGAGGCGCTGCAAGGCACCGGTTCGCAACGCCCGCCGAATACGGCGCCTGCGATGCAAAGCGCTCTGCCCGAGGCGAAGTCGCCGCCGCAGCGCCAGTTGATTCGTGGCAATCAGACGTTCGTGCGTAAACCCACTGCGCCGATGAAAGCCCAGGAGGAGGGCGGCGACATCGTCTTCAACTTTCAGGGCCAGCCCATCGAAGCGGTGATCAACAGCGTAATGGGCGACTTGCTGCACGAGAACTACAGCATCGCCGAGGGCGTGAAGGGCAATGTCAGCTTCTCCACGTCAAAACCGGTGGACAAGCAGCAGGCCCTGTCGATCCTCGAAACCCTGCTGTCCTGGACCGACAACGCCATGATCAAGCAGGGCAGCCGCTACGTGATCCTGCCGGCCAGCCAGGCGGTGGCGGGCAAGCTGGTGCCGCAGATGCGCGTGACGCAGCCCTCCAGCGGGCTCTCGGCGCGACTCTTCCCGCTGCGCTACATCTCTGCCACCGAGATGCAGAAACTGCTCAAGCCCTTCGCCCGAGAGAATGCGTTTCTGCTGGTCGACCCGGAGCGCAATGTACTGAGCCTGGCCGGCACCCCGGAAGAGCTGGCCAACTACCAGGACACCATCGACACTTTCGATGTGGACTGGCTCAAGGGCATGTCCGTGGCGGTCTTCGGCCTGCAACGCGCCTCGGTGGCCGAACTGATGCCCGAGCTGCAAGCCATGTTCGGCGCCGACAGCGGCACGCCCCTGGCGGGTATGTTGCGATTTTTGCCGGTCGAGCGCACCAACTCGGTGGTGGCGATTTCGTCTCAGCCCGAGTACCTCAGCGAGGTGGGTGACTGGATTCGCACCATCGACGAGGGCGGCGGCAACGAGCCGCAGATGTATGTGTACGACGTGCGCAATATGAAGGCCGCCGACCTGGCCAAATATTTGCGGCAGATCTACGGCAATGGCGTGATCAAGGACGACGCACCGGCCAAGGTCGCGCCGGGGTTGCGTACCACCACCTTGTCCTCGTCCACCAGCGCTGGGCTGCAGGCCAATGTCCCAGCGCCTGCACCCGACGAACCCGAATCCGAACCTGCCGAAAATACCCAGGCGCCCCCCACCAGCGACCTCGAAGCCGGCACCCGCATCACCGCGCAAAAGAGCAGCAACCAGCTGCTGGTGCGCACCCGTCCGGCACAATGGAAAGAGATCGAAGCGGCGATCAAGCGCCTGGACAACCCACCGCTGCAAGTGCAGATCGAGACCCGCATCCTGGAGGTCAAACTCACCGGTGAACTGGACCTGGGTGTGCAGTGGTATCTCGGCCGCCTGGCGGGCAATTCCACCAGCACCACGGTGGCCAACGCCTCCGGCAGCCAAGGCGCCCTGGGCGGTGGCGGGGCGGGGCTGGGGGCGGCGGATTCGTTGTTCTACTCCTTTGTCAGCTCCAACCTGCAAGTGGCTTTGCACGCGCTGGAAACCAACGGCCGCACCCAGGTACTGTCGGCGCCGTCGCTGGTGGTGATGAACAACCAGCCGGCGCAGATCCAGGTGGGGGATAACATTCCCATCAGCCAGACCACCGTCAACACCGGTGACGCCGACACCACCTTGAGCAGTGTCGAATACGTGCAGACCGGGGTGATCCTGGATGTGGTGCCGCGCATCAATCCGGGCGGGCTGGTGTACATGGATATCCAGCAGCAGGTCAGTGATGCCCAGAACCCGGCGGGCAGCAGTGAGACGCCGGTGAACCCGCGCATTTCCACACGCTCGGTGTCGACTCAGGTGGCGGTGCAGAGTGGGCAGACGGTATTGCTTGGTGGGTTGATCAAACAGGACAACGCCGAGAGTGTCAGTGCCGTGCCTTATCTGGGGAAGATACCGGGGTTGCGGTGGTTGTTTGGCAATACTGGCAAGTCCAAGGACCGTACAGAGTTGATAGTGCTCATTACGCCAAGAGTCATTACCAGCAGCAGCCAGGCACGGCAGGTGACTGATGATTATCGCCAGCAGATGCAACTGTTGCGGCCGGCTCAATAATCCTGGCTGCTCCGAGTACCAATGTGGGAGGGGGCTTGCTCCCGATGGCGGCTTGACTGCCAGCGACTACCTAAATGATGCGACGCGATCCAAATGTGGGAGCTGGCTTGCCTGCGATGACGGCCTGACAGCCAACACAGTTATACCGAGTACATATCCATTCCTGTGGTAACGGCTGATATTGGTTCCGCTTTTACAGCGGGTCACTTTTGGAAAAGA
>NZ_SPKN01000034.1:0-34164 GCF_023127765.1 Pseudomonas sp. W15Feb34 | reverse complement strand
CTTCAACCACTTGCGCTTAAGATCTCTCCGAAGCGGGAGGCGAATTCTACAGGGATTTGCATGTGCGTCAACCCCATTAAATCAAAAAACTCAAAACTCCCATTTGACCTGCCGTGCACCAGGCCTGGAGCCTCTGTGAATCTCTATATATAGAGAAGGGAGCCAGCGCATTGCCCGCACTGGATACTCCTGACGCAAAAAACAACCTGCAACAAATGCCAGGCTATCAACAGATAGCAGGATTCAGATCGAAGGAAATGCAGCAGAGAGAAAAGCGGATGTCTTGTAGATAGCACTAAACGCCATGGCAGGCGTTCAGTCTATAAAGATGGTGTCCCAGGGCCGGTTCGAACGGCCAACCTTCCCCTTAGGAGGGGGATGCTCTATCCAATTGAGCTACTGGGACAAATGACAAGCGCGTCGCGGATGAGACCAGCGACAGACGGCGTGCATATTAACGGTCGAGGTAGTTTTTGTCATGTCGTCCTTAGGCATTTTGCTTGTAGGGCGATCCTTGCACATATCTTTATAGCTTCACCCAGTAAACACGGGGGACTTGCAGTGATCGTGCAAATTGCACTACCTCAAAATGCCATCATTGCAAACTGCAACCCGAAGCCCCCACATAGGCAAATCAACTAATTGATTTTAAAGGGAAAATAGTTTGGCACGGCATCTGCAATGTTCTTTGCATAATCCCAGCGAACCAAGCACCGCGGAGAACATGACCATGAATAGCATCCTACTATTAGCTCTCAATGCCGTAGCCCTGGCCGCACTGGTGATATTTCATTTCCAGCCAGTCAATACTCAAGATGCCGCACTGGCCAGCCAAGCAGTTCCCCATCATCTGCAACAACGCCCCCAGCTGGCGGTAGTCACTGCTACCGAGCAGTCACCCGTTCTCCTGACCCAAGAAACACAAGCAGCACCTACATCCGAGCACTGGGTTTTCTGAGATAACTATCAATGTCCAAACCTGCCTGGCTTTTTCTATGCTTGACCCTCATGGCAGGCTTTCTGGCCCTCGCTACTGACTCCCCTGGAGTTCAAGCCACCGCCTTCATCGTCAGCGCCGTGTTTGGTAGCCTACTGATATTGGCCCTCATCGCCGGTCGCCGAATCAAGTTCGATCCATTGCTGCGCTAACCCCCTCCCCCCCTACCTTATGTCGAATCACCCTAGCAAATCGGCAAACTGCCACTAGGCTTAAGACTGAGGGCAAAAGGCCATATTGCGCTGCGCCCTTCAACCCAGATGCGCCGTAGCCCTGGGCGTTGATGGACTAGCACTGCATCAGCGTCAAAGTTTTCAAACCAGTCCGCAAAAATGCAATTCAGTACTGGCACAAAGCCTTTAGGCGGTTCAATATTTGTCACAGAATTGACGCCAATGAAATGGCAAATCTGAGGCATGATGCGGCCTCTTTGCAATTCGGGTTGAACTTTGGTCGTGAGCCTTGTCTTAACACTCATCTTGCGGCCAATTCCAGAAACCGCTCCCCTGAACTAACCGGTTAAATATATGCGCCCATTGAAACAGGCAATTTATTCCAGCCGTACGGCTGACAAATTCGTCGTACGTCTGCCAGACGGAATGCGGGAACGCATTGCCGAGGTGGCTCGCAATCATCACCGCAGCATGAACTCTGAAATCATCGCACGCCTGGAACAAAGCCTTATTCAGGAAGGTGCCTTGGGTGAAGAGTTGAGCATGCGCCTGGATAGCCCGGAGCTGTCACTGCACGAACGCGAACTGCTGCAGCGTTTTCGTCAGCTCTCCCACCGCCAGCAAAACGCCCTCGTCTCGCTTATAGCTCACGATGTTGAGGCGGCCGCAGAAGCCAATTGATTGACACTGAAAGCCGAAGCCAGCCATGTGCTGGCTTTTTTTTGCCTGAATTTTGGAGATGGGGAGCAAAGCGGGGGCAGACATGCCCCCGCAGAAAGGATCAGAGCAGGAAGATCGTTGCCAGGCCCAGGAAGATGAAGAAGCCACCACTGTCAGTCATGGCAGTAATCATCACGCTGGCTCCCATGGCGGGATCGCGACCAAGGCGCGCGAGGGTCATAGGGATCAACACCCCCATCAAGGCAGCCAGCAGCAGGTTGAGGGTCATGGCGGCCGTCATCACTACGCCCAAGGACCAACTGCCATAAAGGAGATAGGCCACCACACCAATCACTCCACCCCACACCAGGCCGTTGATAAGGCCCACAGCCAGCTCCTTGCGCAGTAGGCGTGAAGAGTTGGCCGTACTCACCTGATCCAGCGCCATGGCCCGCACGATCATGGTGATGGTCTGGTTACCGGAGTTACCGCCGATACCCGCCACAATCGGCATCAACGCTGCCAATGCCACCAGCTTTTCGATTGAACCTTCAAACAACCCGATGACACGAGACGCGATAAATGCCGTGATCAGGTTAACCGCCAGCCAGGCCCAGCGGTTATGCAGAGAACGCCAGACTGACGCAAAAATGTCTTCCTCTTCACGCAAACCCGCCATGTTGAGGACTTCGGTTTCACTCTCTTCACGGATCAAGTCAACGATTTCATCGATGGTCAGACGACCGATCAACTTGCCGTTCTTGTCGACCACCGGAGCCGAGATCAAGTCGTAACGCTCAAAGGCCTGGGCCGCGTCGTAGGCATCTTCGTCAGGATGGAAGCTGACGGTATCGCTGGCCATCAGGTCAGCTACTTTCTTCTCTGGATCATTTACCAGCAGGCGCTTGATCGGCAACACGCCTTTGAGAATTCCCTCGTAGTCGACCACGAACAGCTTGTCGGTATGGCCCGGCAGCTCTTTGAGGCGACGCAAGTAACGCAGTACCACTTCCAGACTGACGTCTTCGCGGATGGTGACCATCTCGAAATCCATCAGCGCACCGACCTGGTCCTCGTCATAGGACAGCGCCGATCGCACGCGCTCACGCTGCTGCGTATCGAGCGCCTCCATCAACTCATGAACAACATCCCGGGGCAGCTCAGGTGCCAGGTCGGCCAGTTCGTCCGCATCCATCTCCTTGGCGGCGGCCAGGAGCTCATGATCATCCATGTCGGCGATCAGCGTTTCACGGACCGAGTCAGACACCTCCAGGAGGATGTCACCGTCGCGATCGGCCTTGACCAACTGCCAAAGGGTCAGTCGATCATCCAGCGGCAAAGCTTCGAGGATGTAGGCAACGTCGGCGGAGTGCAGGTCATCGAGCTTGCGTTGTAACTCGACGAGGTTTTGCCGGTGAACCAGGTTTTCAACGCGGTCGTGGTTCGGACCTTCCTGGCGGTGCGTGAGGTCTTCGACCACGCGCTGGCGCTGCAGCAGCTCGATGACTTGAGCCAGACGATCCTGCAGGCTTTCTTGTGTTTTCTTTACTTCTACTTCGGTCATAGGCGAACTCCACTCCCAGCAGCGGGGCACGCCGGAAGGATCAATCAGTCAATTCATGATTGGTAAAACGGGGTACTGAGTCACTACTGGGTAAGTCCATGGAGGTATTCCACAAGCCCCGACGGGGCTGACGGGCGCATGATACACCGCCCGGCCGTTTTAAACGTTAAAAAACTGGAAAGAACAAGCGCTTGCGAGCCAATGTTCAGTATTGGCTGCACCTATAGAAATGCGACGACACGCAGGAGGGGGAAAACACATGGGAAAGATAAAAAGACCCACACCAGGATAAAACCTACATAAACCCCAGACGGCAAAAAGCCCGCACTAGGCGGGCTTTTTGTTTGTATGGTGCACTCGACAGGATTCGAACCTGTGACCGCTCGGTTCGTAGCCGAGTACTCTATCCAGCTGAGCTACGAGTGCAGATTGTGTTTTTAGACCAGATCACAACTGGTTGAAGCCGAGCTACCTGCATCGCTGCAACTAACTCTTAAATGGTGCACTCGACAGGATTCGAACCTGTGACCGCTCGGTTCGTAGCCGAGTACTCTATCCAGCTGAGCTACGAGTGCATTTGTTGCCGCGCATTATAGGCCGTTCAATCTCTATGTAAAGCTATTTTTTCGAGTATTTTCAACAACTTACCGAAAAAACCAGATTGCAACGTACTAAGCAAATAATGGCGGAGAACGGGGGATTCGAACCCCCGACACCCTTTTGAGGTGTACTCCCTTAGCAGGGGAGCGCCTTCGGCCACTCGGCCAGCTCTCCGCAACACGGGGCGTATATTAACCACGTTCATCCCCGTTTGCAAACATAAAAAACGATAAAAATTAAAGGCTTGGTTCTTCGTCCTTCTCTTTCTTGATCCGCAGGTAGATTTCCTCGCGGTGAACCGCTACCTCTTTTGGAGCGTTAACCCCAATACGCACTTGATTGCCTTTGACGCCGAGCACGGTCACGGTGATTTCGCCATCACCGATAATCAGGCTTTCTGCGCAACGACGAGTCAGAATCAGCATGCCTTTCTCCTCACGCATTTCAGTTCAGGAACAACAGTCTGCAAAAAAAAGGCATTCGACCTACAACCCAAAAGCCGTAGCCCTACACACCTAAGTATTGTCGAGCCCACGCAAAAGAACATGCGCCCCACAAAAAAATGAAAGGCGCGGTAAACCGCGCCTTCCTGGCAACACATCACTCGCCCTGTCGGGCCGGAGCGTCAAGCTCAAAAGCGGTATGCAGCGCGCGTACAGCCAGTTCCAGGTACTTCTCTTCGAGCACTACCGAGACTTTGATTTCCGAAGTGGAAATCATCTGGATGTTGATACCCTCCTTGGCGAGGGCCCCGAACATACGGCTGGCAACGCCGGCATGGGAACGCATGCCCACCCCTACGATCGATACCTTGGCAATCTTGGTATCGCCGACCACTTCACGGGCGCCAATCTCGCTCGCTGTGTTCTGCAGGATTTTCAATGCCGCATCGTATTCGTTGCGGTGCACGGTGAAGGTGAAATCGGTGGTGTTATCGTGCGAAACGTTCTGCACGATCATGTCGACTTCAACATTCGCATCGCTGACAGGACCCAGAATCTTGAAAGCCACGCCCGGGGTGTCTGGCACGCCACGGATCGTCAGCTTGGCTTCATCGCGGTTGAAAGCGATGCCGGAAATGATCGGCTGTTCCATGGATTCCTCTTCATCAATAGTAATGAGGGTGCCCGGACCCTCCTTGAAGCTGTGCAATACGCGCAGCGGAACGTTGTACTTGCCGGCGAACTCCACCGCGCGAATCTGCAACACCTTGGAACCAAGGCTGGCCATTTCCAGCATTTCTTCAAAGGTGATCTTGTCCAGGCGCTGGGCCACTGGCACGACGCGCGGGTCAGTGGTGTAGACGCCATCCACGTCGGTATAGATCTGGCATTCGTCAGCCTTGAGCGCTGCCGCCAGTGCCACCCCCGTGGTGTCAGAACCGCCACGCCCGAGGGTGGTGATGTTGCCTTGCTCGTCCACACCTTGGAAACCCGCTACAACTACCACGCGCCCAGCCTTCAGATCAGTACGAATTTTCTGATCATCAATCTGCAGGATACGCGCCTTGGTGTGCGCGCTGTCGGTGAGAATGCGCACCTGGCTGCCCGTGTAGGACACCGCCGGCACGCCACGCTTGTTCAGAGCCATGGCCAACAGCGCAATGGTTACTTGCTCGCCCGTGGACACAATCACATCCAGCTCACGTGGCAACGGCTGTTGATCCCCACTGATAGCCTTGGCCAGGTCGATCAGGCGATTGGTCTCGCCGCTCATGGCTGACAGCACCACAACCAGGTCATCGCCGGCATCGCGGAATTTCTTAACCTTGTCGGCGACCTGCTCGATTCTTTCTACAGAGCCGACCGAGGTGCCTCCAAATTTCTGTACGATCAAAGCCATTTCCAAGCCGCCTCAGCCCGTAAAGGGGCGCCTAATATCCAATCCACCCGCACTGAACAAGCCCGTGACTAGACCACGGGCCGATTAACAGTGCCTTAAATACCTGCCTCGACAAACGGCACGGTCAAGGCCAGGGCCGCATCCAGGGCACCGGCATCTACACCACCGCCTTGTGCCATGTCCGGACGACCACCGCCCTTGCCGCCCACTGCCGCAGCGGCTTGCTTCATCAAATCACCGGCCTTGAGTTGGCCAGTCAGGTCTTTGGTTACACCGGCAACCAGAACGACCTTATCCTCATGGACACTGCCGAGCAGGATCACTGCGCGGCCGAGCTTGTTCTTCAACTGATCGACCAAGGCCAACAACGCCTTGCCGTCCTGACCGTCCAGGCGCGCCGCCAGAACTTTCACATCCTTGACGTCAACCGCCGAGGCCGACAGATCATCGCCCGCAGCGCTGGCCGCCTTGGCCTGCAACTGCTCCAGCTGTTTCTCCAGCGCACGGTTGCGCTCCAGCACGGCAGACAGTTTGTCGATCAGATTGTCACGGCTGCCCTTGACCAGGCTGGCCGCTTCCTTGAGTTGTTCTTCGGCGGCATTGAGGTAAGCCAGGGCCGCAGCACCGGTCACCGCCTCGATACGACGCACACCGGACGCCACACCACCTTCGCTGATGATTTTCAGCAGGCCGATATCGCCGGTACGGTTAGCGTGGATACCACCACACAGCTCGACCGAGAAGCTACCACCCATGCTCAGCACGCGAACTTCGTCGCCGTACTTCTCGCCAAACAACGCCATGGCGCCCTTGGCCTTGGCGGTTTCGATGTCAGTTTCTTCAGTTTCTACCGGCGTGTTCTTGCGCACCTCGGCATTGACAATATCTTCCAGCGCCTTGATCTGCTCAGGCTTGATTGCTTCAAAGTGGCTGAAGTCAAACCGCAGGCGCTGGCTGTCGACCAGCGAGCCCTTTTGCTGAACATGCTCGCCCAGCACTTGACGCAAGGCAGCGTGGAGCAAGTGAGTGGCCGAGTGGTTCAACGCAGTTGCATGCCTTACGTCAGCATCGACCTGGGTATCCACTGGCGCGCCGACAGTCAGGCTGCCCAGTACCAACACACCGTGATGCAGGAAAGCACCGCCGGTCTTGGTGGTGTCGCGCACCTCGAAACGGCCGGACGTCGAGCTGAGGAAACCACAATCACCAATCTGGCCACCTGACTCGGCGTAGAATGGAGTCTGGTCCAGCACCACCACGGCTTCTTCGCCTTCGCTCAATACATCGACCGACTTGCCGTCTTTATAGATGGCAACGATCTTGGCCGAGCCGGCGGTAGCCTTGTAGCCGATGAACTCGGTGGGCACGTCAACCTTGACCAGGGTGTTGTAGTCCAGGCCAAAGGAGCTGGCGGAACGCGCACGCACACGCTGGGCTTCCATCTCACGCTCAAACCCGGCTTCATCGATGGTCAGCTCGCGTTCACGGGCGATATCGGCGGTCAGGTCCATCGGGAAACCGTAGGTGTCGTAAAGCTTGAACACCACGTCGCCCGGTACCACAGAGCCTTTGAGCTCAGCCAGGTCCTGCTCGAGAATCTTCAGACCGTGCTCCAGTGTCTTGGAGAACTGCTCCTCCTCGGCCTTGAGTACGCGCTCGATATTGCTCTGCTGCTGCTTGAGTTCCGGGAAGGCATCGCCCATCTCGGCAACCAGTGCAGCCACGATTTTGTAGAAGAAGCTGCCGGTGGCACCCAGCTTGTTACCGTGACGGCAGGCGCGACGGATGATGCGACGCAGCACGTAGCCACGCCCTTCATTGGACGGCAACACACCATCGGCAATCAGGAAGCCACAGGAACGGATGTGGTCCGATACCACTTTGAGCGACGACTGGCCTTCATTGGTGCAACCAATGGCCGCAGCCGAAGCGCTCAGCAGGTTGGTGAACAGGTCGATTTCATAGTTGGAATGAACGTGCTGCATGACCGCACTGATCCGCTCCAGGCCCATGCCGGTGTCTACCGACGGCGCCGGCAGCGGATGCAACACGCCATCGGCGGTGCGATTGAACTGCATGAACACGTTGTTCCAGATTTCGATGTAGCGGTCACCGTCTTCATCCGGCGAGCCCGGTGGGCCACCCCAGATGTCCGCACCGTGATCGTAGAAGATCTCGGTGCAAGGGCCGCACGGGCCGGTATCGCCCATGGTCCAGAAGTTATCGGAAGCGTAAGGCGCACCCTTGTTGTCGCCGATGCGAATCATGCGCTCGGCAGGTACACCGATTTGCTGGGTCCAGATGTCATAGGCTTCGTCGTCCGTCGCGTAGACGGTAACCCAGAGTTTTTCCTTGGGCAGTTTCAGCACGCCGGTCAGGAAGGTCCAGGCGAAGGTAATCGCATCCTTCTTGAAATAGTCGCCGAAGCTGAAGTTACCCAGCATTTCGAAGAACGTGTGGTGACGCGCGGTGTAACCGACGTTTTCCAGGTCGCTGTTCTTGCCGCCGGCGCGTACGCACTTCTGGCTGCTGGTGGCGCGAGTATAGGCGCGCTTTTCCTGGCCCAGGAAACAGTCCTTGAACTGGTTCATCCCCGCGTTAGTGAACAGCAGGGTGGGGTCATTGCCTGGGATCAAGGAGCTGGAGGCTACACGGGTGTGACCTTGCTCTTCGAAGAAGCGAAGGAAGGCTTCACGGATTTCTGCGCTTTTCATTAGGTTCTTCCACGGAGGCTGCGGCCAAAGGCCAGTGCGCAACATCATCAGACGGAGCGACGGCAAAGGGCCGCATTATATCGGCCCTTCGCCGGTGGTACAGCGTGTTTATGTGATAGAAACAGTCAATTAGACGGTCTGCACTGTCATTTCTGCGAAAATGCGACGAATGTCTGCACGACTTGCTCGATCTGTGCCCGGCTGACATCCAGATGGGTGACCATACGCAGGCGCGGCGCGGCACTCAACTTGATCCCGCGCTCTGCGGCAAAGGCTTTCAACGCCTGCGCCTGCTCGCCAATTTGCACATAGACCATGTTGGTCTGCACCGGCTCCACCGTGTAACCGACCTTGCGCAGCTCATCACCCAGCCACTGCGCGTTGGCGTGGTCCTCGGCCAGGCGCTGTACCTGATGATCCAGGGCATACAGCCCCGCTGCCGCCAACGAACCTGCCTGACGCATTCCGCCACCGACCATCTTGCGCAGGCGCCGGGCCTTGGCGATCAACGCCGTGGAACCGCACAGCACCGAGCCGACCGGTGCGCCAAGGCCCTTGGACAGGCACACCGACACCGAATCGAAATGCTTGGCGATGTCACGCGCACCCACCCCCAGCTTGATCGCTGCGTTGTAGATCCGCGCCCCGTCCAGGTGCAAGGCCAGGCCATGCTCACGGGTAAACGCACGCGCCTTGGCCAGGTACTCCATCGGCAGGACCTTGCCTTGCATGGTGTTTTCCAGCGCCAGCAAGCGCGTGCGGGCAAAGTGGAAATCGTCAGGCTTGATCGCCGCCAGCACGTGGTCAAGGTCCAGGGAACCGTCCGCTTGCACTTCCAGCGGCTGCGGCTGGATCGAACCCAGCACGGCCGCCCCGCCGCCTTCGTATTTGTAGGTATGGGCCTGCTGGCCGACGATATATTCCTCGCCGCGCTCACAGTGGGCCATCAATGCCAGCAAATTGCTCATGGTGCCAGTGGGCACGAACAGCGCGGCGGCGAAGCCCAGACGCTTGGCCAGTTCCGCCTCCAGCTTGTTGACGCTGGGGTCTTCGCCATAGACGTCATCACCGCTGACCGCGCCGGCCATCGCGTCGAGCATACCGGGGGTGGGTTGGGTCACGGTGTCGCTGCGCAGGTCAATCACGGTCATGAAGGGGGCCTCTAACGGAATGGATAAGTCCTTTTGTGTGTGATTACTGCGGGCAAAGCCACGCAATATCAAGCCCCCACTGCATTCAATCGAATACCAACCAAACAAACCGATATAGCTTATCGATACGGCAACCGTGCAGTTTTTGAAAAACCGTGTTAAAAACTCTCCGCCGCCAGGGTTCTGGCGGCAACGTTCTCAGGGCGGGGTGCAATTCCCCACCGGCGGTAATTGCACGCAATGTGCATAGCCCGCGAGCGCTTGGCGCCTCGAACTGCTCCGGCAGGACGGCGACAAGGTCAGCAGACCCGGTGTGATCCCGGGGCCGACGGTCATAGTCCGGATGAAGAGAGAACGGGATTGGCACCTAAGGGCCGCGCACTGACCTCATGCTTGCATGACGCCGTTGTGCATACCCTTAAATCCCATTCGATTCATAACGCCCTGTTTTTTTCTTAAACAGGAGTCAGAACATGCAACCCACCGCAATCGACAGCAAAAGCAAAAACCATCACGGCGAGCGCGTCGCGTTTATCCAGGCCTGCTGGCACAAGGATATCGTCGACCAATCGCGCAAAGGCTTTCTTGCCGAAATGATCGCCCAGGGCTATCAGGAATCGGACATCGACTTCTTTGAAGTCGGCGGTGCCTTTGAATTGCCCCTGCACGCCAAGTTGCTGGCCAAGACCGGTCGCTATGCCGGCATCGTCGCCGCCGCACTGGTGGTGGATGGTGGCATCTACCGGCACGAATTCGTGGCCCAATCGGTAGTCAGCGGTTTGATGCAGGTTCAACTGGAAACTGAAGTACCGGTGTTCTCGGTGTCCCTGACGCCGCACCACTTCCACGCCGGGAGCGAGCACACCACGTTCTTCTATGAACACTTCGTGCACAAGGGTCAGGAAGCTGCGCGTACCTGCGCCGATACCCTGCACAAGGTGCGGGCGATCCGCCGTAGTGAGCCGCGTGCTGTAGCGGTCTAAGCAACACTGCAAAACAACATGTGGGAGGGGGCTTGCCCCCGATGGCGGTGAGTCAGCTGCAGATGGGCTGACTGGTATACGGCTATCGGGGGCAAGTCGAAACGTCGCACCGCCCCTCCCACATTTGGATCCAGTTGGACTTAAGATTTAAGCCAACCCAGCATCCGTGGCAGGCACGATAAGAATCCCTGCGCGCAAACCATTCTTCACCTTCGGGTTGGGGAAGATGATGCGGGCACCCTCCTCCTCGATCACCCAGCGCGTCTTGGCCACGTCTTCGGCCAGCAGATAACCCTTTTCCAATTGCGAAAAGTTTTCCACATCCGCCGGCAGGTGCATCAGGAAGGCGTCGCTGTGCTTGATGACCTCGCGAGAGACGGCAAACAGTTGCAGGCCGTCCAGGCTTTCTGTCGGCGGCTCATCGCCTTCAATGATGTGCTTGAGGCGTGCCTCCAGCCGGGACACGTCCACGCTCTGGTTCTGCCCGAACGGCCGGGCCTTGCCCAGTTCCAGGGTGAAGGCTTCGGCTTCCAACTGTTCGTAGGTAAACGCAGTGAAAGTGATCGAGGTTTTGTTCTGCAGCAATACCGCTTGCATACCGCCGGCGTTCAGGCGCGCCAGTTCACGGCGCGAATGCTGACGCCCCTCCTTCCAAGGGTAGAGGGCAAACTGCTCGATCTTAGAACCACGAATCGCGGTGTGCAGGTCGTAGTGCAGGCGTGATCGACCGGGCTGGCTGAAAAAACTGCGCGCCAGTTGCTCGAGTTCGGCAGCGCGCATGGCCTCGGGGCCGATGTTGCTTTCATGCCGGCCGTTGAACAGCCGGTTGATGTCCAGTTCGAGATAACGCTCGCCGCGGCGCATGGCCTCGGGGTTGCCGAACAGGAACAGAATACGGGAGCGGGGTTTGATTTCCCCACGGGCGATGCCATGCAACAGGCGGTCGAGCAGTTCGATCGGCGCGGTTTCGTTGCCATGGATGCCGGACGACAGCAGCAGGTCGCCGCCATTGTCCCGAGCCTCAGGGGGGCGCACTTCGAGCGCGCCCTCGCTGAGCCAGCGCATCTGCACGCCGTCGACAGTCAGTTGAATTTTTTGCGCCGGTTCGCGACCGGCGAGGGTCAGTTCAAGCAGTTTGCCGAGGGCGAGCATAAGCAGCTTCCTTAGTGGTTGCAGCCAGGACCATGGACGTGATCGTCGTCATCACCCTCAACGTCGGCCGGTTCCATTTCCAGTTGCAGGCTCATCAGGTTGGTCGCCAAGGGACGCATCAGCAGGTTGGCGTACTCGGCGTCGCCCTCTTCGACGTCCACACCAATCAGCAGTTGGCCACGGCCGTCGTGCTGGATCCAGATCTCCTTGCCCTGCCAGACCACGGCAACGCGGGTGCAGGACGTTTCCAGCTGGGTGCCGTCGGTGTCTTCAAGGATCAGCTTCAGGGTGTCGGTCATAAATAAAATATCTCAGCCGTATGGCGTTAATTGATCTGGAAAGGATAAACCGAGCCCAGTTTAAGGATTTGCGTCAGTTCATCCAGTGCCGTCCGGCACTCAAGCAGCAACTGCGGGTCAGCCAGGTCGGTTTCGCGCAGGCTGTCGCGGTAGTGCTTGCCAACCCATTGGGTCAGGGTTTCGTACAGTGGCGCGGTCATGATAACGCCTGGATTCACCGCCGCCAGTTCGGTTTCGTTCAAGGCGACGCGCAAACGCAGGCACGCCGGGCCGCCGCCGTTCTGCATACTTTGCTTGAGGTCGAAAACGTTGACTTCGCGGATCAGCCCACCGGAGCTGGTCAGGCCCTGCAGGTAGTGCCACACACGCTCATTGCTGCGGCACTCTTCCGGCACAATCAGCAGCATCGAACCGTCAGGGCGGGTCAGCAACTGGCTGTTGAACAGGTAGGAACGCACCGCGTCCTCGACACTGACCTGGGCACGGGGTACGCAGACGGATTGGAAGTTGCCGCCCAGCTTGCCCAACTTGGCTTGCAGCTCGGCGAGCATCTGTTCGGTGTTGAGGAATGCGCCCTCGTGGTAGAACAGCATCTCGCCGTTGCCCACCGCGATTACATCGTTGTGGAACACGCCGGCATCGATCACCGCCGGGTTCTGCTGGGCGTAGACCACGCCGTCATCCTTCAAGCCGTGCAGGCGCGCGACTGCCTGGGACGCTTCAAGGGTCTGGCGCGCCGGGTACTTCTGCGGGGCCGGATAACGGCTGTCGAAGGCACTGCGGCCAAACACGAAGAACTCAACACCCGCCTCACCGTACTCACGGCAAAAGCGCGTGTGGTTGGCCGCGCCCTCATCACCGAACTGCGCCACCGCCGGCAAGGCGGCGTGGTGGGCAAAGTGCTTTGCATCGGCGAACATCGCGCCCAGCACGCGGCTGGTAGTGGGGTGCTCGATGCTGCGGTGGTATTTGCAATTGAGGTTGGCGGCAGTGAAATGCACGCGACCGTCTGCGGTATCAGCGCTCGGGCTGACAGTGGCCGCGTTGGCTACCCACATGCTGGAAGCCGAGCAGCTCGCTACCAGCAACGGCATGGCCTGCTTGGCCGCTTGCTGAATTACCTGGGCGTCGGTTCCGCTGAAACCCAGGTTGCGCAAAGCAGCCACATCCGGGCGTTCCTGGGGCGCCAACACACCTTGCACAAAGCCCATGTCCATCAGGGCTTTCATTTTTTGCAGGCCCTGCAACGCCGCTTCCTTGGGGTTGGAATGTTGCTGGCTGTTGCTTTGGGATGCGACGTTGCCGAAAGACAAACCGCCGTAGTTATGGGTCGGCCCCACTAGACCGTCAAAATTGACTTCACAGGATTTCATCGGCGAGGCTCCACGAACATCTGTTTTTATAGGCATCAAATTACTGAATACACCACAGTTCAAATGTGGGAGGGCGCTTGCTCCCGATAGCAGGGTGTCAGTTGACTAATTAGGTGACTGACACACCGCCATCGGGAGCAAGCCCCCTCCCACGTTCAGATCAGTGTAATGCCAGGGGTCAACGTGGCTGGCACCACCAGGCTCGGCGTTTCCAGCGACGCCACCGGATACGCACAATAATCGGCCGCGTAATACGCACTGGCCCGATGGTTACCCGAGGCCCCTACCCCGCCAAACGGTGCGGTACTGGCGGCGCCGGTCAACTGCTTGTTCCAGTTGACGATACCGGCACGGCTTTCCAGCCAGAACTGCTGGTAACGCGCTTCGCTATCCGACAACAGGCCAGCGGCCAGGCCGTATTGGGTGTTGTTGGCCTCTGCGATTGCCTCGGCGAAATCCGCGTAGCGAATCACCTGCAACAGCGGGCCGAACAGTTCTTCGTCTTCGCGCTCGGTTACGCCGGTCACGTCGATGATGCCTGGGGTCAGCAATGCGGCCTGATCCTGTGGCTGGGTCATTTCCAGCAGCGCTACGGCGCCATTGGCCAACATCAATTGCTGGGCGTCCATCAAGGCTTTCGCCGCGCCAAGGGAGATTACCGAGCCCATGAACGGCGGTGGTTGCTGGTCGAACGCACCGACTTCAATCGTTGCGCTCACCGCCACCAACCGCGCCAGCAATGCATCGCCCCAGGCGCCTTCCGGCACCAACAAGCGACGGGCGCAGGTGCAACGCTGACCAGCCGAGATAAACGCAGACTGGATGATGGTGTAGACCGCCGCATCCACATCGGCCACTTCATCCACGACCAGCGGGTTGTTGCCGCCCATTTCCAGGGCGAGGATTTTGTCCGGGCGTCCCGAAAACTGCTGATGCAGATGATTGCCGGTGCGGCTGGACCCGGTGAAGAACAAGCCGTCTATGCCGGGGTTGGCGGCCAGGGCGATGCCGGTTTCCCGCGCGCCTTGCAGCAGGTTCAACACGCCCGCCGGCAGCCCGGCTTCGATCCAGCATTGCACGGTCAGCTCGGCAACTTTCGGGGTCAGCTCGCTGGGTTTGAACAGCACGGTATTACCCGCCAGCAAGGCCGGGACGATATGGCCGTTGGGCAAATGCCCGGGGAAGTTGTACGGGCCGAACACCGCCACCACGCCGTGAGGCTTGTGACGCAATACCGCGGTGGCGTCACCCAATGGGCCGCTCTTTTCGCCGGTGCGCTCACGATAACTCTGCACCGAGATGGCGATCTTGTTGGCCATGCTGGTGACTTCGGTAGCCGATTCCCACAAGGGTTTACCGGTTTCCTCACCAATGCAGCGGGCAATTTCATCGGCACGGCTTTTCAGGGTGCTGGCAAAGGCTTCCAGCACGCTGATGCGCTCTTCCAACGGCAGACGAGCCCACGCGGGGAATGCCTGGCGTGCCGCCTGCACGGCGGACTCGACCTGCTCGGCGGTGGCGCCGTTGCCGGCCCACAATACCTGCTGGGTCACCGGGTTGCGCGATTCGAACAACTCACCCTGGCCGGCCAGCCAGCTACCTGCGATATACAGCGAATTCATTACTTGGACTCCCGAGCAGCAGACAACGGTACGGCACGCACTTGATCACCCACCACCAGCTGCAGGCGCTTGGCGGTCTGCGGATCGACCACCAGGGTACCTGCCGCCAGCCGGGCCGGAGCAGCAGTGATACGGCACTCCTCGCGCTTGCGGTTATGGATCAGGAACGGCGTGGCGTCGTCCCCCGGCGTGCCGATGGCCAACACCAGCGACTGGCTGTCGCGCACCGCACGGATTTTGCTGGTTTCGCACTCTACCGCTGGGCCTGCATCGAAGATATCGACATAGCCCTGATAGCTGAACCCTTCGCTCTTGAGCATGCTCAGGGCCGGCTCGGTGTCCGGATGGACCTTGCCGATCACGTTGCGCGCATCCTCGGACAGGAAGCAGCTGTACAGCGGAAACTTCGGCATCAGCTCGGCGATAAACGCCTTGTTGCCCACACCGGTAAGGTAGTCGGCCTGGCTGAACTCCATTTTGAAGAAGTGTCGACCCAGGCTTTCCCAGAACGGCGAACGCCCGGCGTCGTTGGATACGCCGCGCATCTCGGCAATGATCTTGTTGCCGAACAATTGCGGGAACTCCGCGATAAACAACATGCGCGCCTTGGCCAACATGCGGCCGTTAAGACCGTTGCGATAATCGGCATGCAAAAACAACGAGCACAATTCGGAATTGCCGGTGAGGTCGTTGGCCAGAAACAGCGTCGGAATCTCGCGGTAGATATTCAGCTCCTGGGAGGCGCTGACGGTCAGCCCGACCCGGAAGTTGTACCAGGGCTCACGCAAGCCCACGGCACCGGCAATGGCAGAAATGCCGACCACGCGGCCTTCATCGTTCTCCAGCACGAACAGGTAGTCGGCATCGCCGCGCCCGGCTTCGCCGCGAAAGGTTTTTTCCGCCCAGCCAACCCGGTGGGTCAGGCGCTCTTCGTTGGCCGGCAAAGTGGTGAGGCCGGTGCCGGTGCTGCGCGCCAGATCAATCAGGGCCGGTAAATCGCTGCTGCGTACAGGACGAACGATCATGCTATCTCCTCGAACGGGCCGCTGTTGTCAGCCACCCGCGAAACTCTGTTTTTATACCGCAACCAAACGCACGCTCGCGCCTTCGCCAACGCCCAGGGCTTCGGCGGCCGCCAGGTCCAGGGTTACTGGCTTACCAGGCGCATAGTCCAGCTCCAGCATCACCGCGCGGTAATCCTGCAACTGCGCGTTACTCACCAGGTACTGGCGACCGACGCCCTTGACCATCTCGCCGATCTTCACCGGTACCACGCGGCTCTGGGCGATCGAGCGAATACCCGAAACCCGTGCATGCAGCGTCGGGCCACCGTCGAAGATGTCGATGTAGTGGTCGGTCTCGAAACCTTCGCGCATCAGGATATCGAAGGTGATCTGCGCACGCGGGTGCACCTGGCCCATGGCTTCCTGGGCTTCGTCCGGCAACAGCGGCACGTAGATCGGGTAATGCGGCATTAGCTCGGCGAGAAAGGTGCGGCTTTTCAGCCCGCACAGGCGCTCAGCGGCAGCATAGTTGAGGTCGAAGAAGTTGCGACCGATGGCGTCCCAGAACGGCGAATCACCGTTTTCGTCGCTGTAGCCGACAATCTCGGTTACCACCGAATCGGCAAAGCGCTCGGGGTGGCTGGCAACGAACAACAGGCGGCCACGGGAGTTGAGTTCCGACCAGGGCGATCCGACCAATTCCGGCACCACGTAGAAACTGGTGAGCAGGCTGTTACCGGTCAGGTCATGGCACTGGGAAAGCACGTGGATCTTGTTATGGATCTTCAGCTCTCGGGAGGCGTGCACGAAGGTTTCGTTACGGAAACTGTAGAACGGCTCGGAGTAGCCGGCTGAAGCAACGATGGCCGAGCAACCGGCGAGCTTGCCGGTATCGGTGTCTTCAAGCACGAAGAAATAGCTCTCTTCACCGTTGAAGCTTACCTCGGCCGCGAAAGAAGCTTCGCTGGCGGCGATCTTGTCGCTCAGGCGTTCCACATCGTCTGGCAAGGACGTAACACCAATCGGGCTGTCTGCAGCCAGACGCTGTACCTCGCCCAGATCAGCCATTTGCGCGGGGCGCATCACCAGCATGGTGTTACTCCTTAACTCGAAAAACTCATAGAAAAAAATACCGGACAGGTCAGGAACAACACTGTTCCTAATGTGGGAGGGGGCAAGCCCCCTCCCACATTTGATCCGGTCCGGCAGATAGATTTGTATCAGGCTTGGGTCAACGTCTTCACAGCACGCTCAAAACGATCCAGCCCTTCGTTGATATCCGCCTCTTCCACCACCAGGCTCGGCGCAAAACGCACCACGTCCGGGCCAGCTTGCAGGATCATCAGATTCTCTTTTTCGGCCGCGTTGAACACGTCCTTGGCCTTGCCTTTGAAGGCATCGCTGAGCACGCAACCGATCAGCAGGCCCATGCCACGCACCTCGGTGAAGATGCCGTATTGCGTGCCGATCTGCTCCAGGCGCGCCTTGAACAAGTCATGCTTGGCGTTAACGCCGGCCAATACTTCTGGCGTGTTGATCACGTCGATCACCGCTTCGGCCACTGCGCACGCCAGCGGGTTGCCGCCGTAGGTGGTGCCGTGGGTGCCGACCACCAGGTGCTTGGCCAAGTCTTCACGGGTAAGCATCGCCGCAATCGGGAAACCGCCGCCCAGGCTCTTGGCGCTGGTAAGGATGTCCGGCGTGACACCGTAATGCTGGTAGGCAAACAGGTGGCCGCTGCGGCCCATGCCGGTTTGCACTTCGTCGAACACCAGCAGCGCGTCGTTCGCGTCGCACAGTTCGCGGGCACCTTGCAGGTAAGCCAGTTCAGCCGGCAGTACGCCGCCTTCACCCTGGATCGGTTCCAGCACTACGGCGCAGGTCTTGCCCGACACAGCGGCCTTCAGCGCAGCCAGATCGTTATAAGGAACGTGGGTGATGCCGGTGATTTTAGGCCCGAAACCATCGGAGTACTTGGACTGGCCGCCGACGTTGACGGTGAACAGGGTACGGCCGTGGAAGCTGTTCAGCGCGGCGATGATCTCGTATTTCTCGCTGCCGAAACGGTCAAAGGCCACACGACGGGCCAGCTTGAACGCAGCCTCATTGGCCTCGGCGCCGGAGTTGCAGAAGAACACGCGATCGGCAAAAGTGGCGTCGATCAGCTTGTGGGCCAGGCGCAGCGCCGGCTCGTTAGTAAAGACGTTGGACACATGCCACAACTTGTTGGCCTGTTCGGTCAGTGCACCGACCAGCGCCGGGTGGGCGTGGCCCAACACGTTGACCGCGATGCCGCCGGCAAAGTCGATCAGCTCACGACCTGCTTGATCCCACACGCGCGAACCTTGGCCACGCACAGGGATAAAGGCGGCAGGTGCATAGTTAGGCACCATTACTTGGTCGAAATCGGCACGTTTCACCGGGGCTTGCTCAACGGACATCGGAGTCTCCTGAAGAGGAACGCCTGCCTGGAACTGGCGGGCGATGCAGGGATTGTAAGGACAGTTTTCAGTAGGGCCTTGCCGCCAAGCGACAACTTCTTATAGCGCCAACCCGCGTTTTTAGCGGGTTTACGCCAATGCGACAAATAGCGTCGCAATGGCGCAGTTTAAACGCTGCGCCAGGTTTGCGTCAGGGTTATCCAGTGAAAGGGTTGCGCCCCCTAATTATCTAAAGTCCCCCCTCTGCAACCGGCTGGTTTACTGCGGGCTTCATGACTTGCACGGACCCGCTCCATGACGAACCTCGATTATTCCGATACCCGCCTGCCCGACAGCCACTATCAATTGTTGACCGACACCCTGCCCTCCTGGCTCGGCAATGCCTGCGCCGACAAACGCCAGGCACTTGCCGCCACCCAGCCACAACAGCTGCCGGGCAGTGCCGAACAACGCGCCGCGCTCGCGCGACTGACCGGTGCCCACTGGGATGCACAGAACAGCGTAGATCGGGCATTGCAGCACCTGCAGGACGCCAAGGCGTTCGCCAAGCCGATCCTCGAACAGGCATTGAAAGCCGATTACGGCCTGGACCTGAACGTCGAGACAACCTATTTACGCCTGTATATCCCTGATCGTACCCCCTGGTTCCCGATACGCTCCGGCGCAGCGCGCACCTGGACGGTTTCGCTGCTCGACGCCGCCCTGCATAACTTTGAGCTCAAGGAAACCCTGGCCGACGCCTACGAGCCGGCCTCGACCTTTATCACGCAGCCTTCGGCCAGCGGGCAATTCGACACTTTGCCGCAGATCAAACGTGTGCTATCGATCCAGGCATTCGCCAGCCTGTGCCGTGACCTGGACATGGGTGCCCGCTACGCCCGCTACCTCAACGATGAGCTGGGCATGTCCAACCCGGTTGCCGCTGCGGTATTGCGCCTGAAGGTCGATGCCAGCCAGAAAGCCGCCCTGCATGCAGCCGTGCAACTGGCACGTATCAAGGACGATATCAGCGACGACTATGCTGACTTGATCGAAGGGCTGGTAGCTGGCACGCCCAACCTCAGGCTCAACGGCCAACCGTTGCGCTGTCAGGAGCTGCGCATGATGGACATTGCGCTGACCGGCATTCAACTGTTCTCTCCCGACCTTGAGAGACCGCGCTCGCCGCAACGCCTGGTGGCATACGTTCCAGATGATCCGCAGCACCCGCTCAAGGAATACTCCTCGCCTTTGGCATTCAAACAGGAACTGACCCGGCAACTACGCGACCGCGATTACCAGACCTTCTTCAGCCGCTTTGTACCCCACGCCCAACGCGGGGTGTTTTTTTCCGGCTTGAGCCAGCGCCTGGCGCGCATCACCTGGCACCCGCCGGTCAGGGGCAGCGGCCAATCGCCCTGGCGCAGCACCCCCATCGAAGACCCCAAGCTACAGTTTGATGCGCAGCCTGTCTGGGGCGATCCCTGGTTGCATCTGTACCGTCGCAAACTCGACAAGATTCTCAACGACGCCCGCACACTGGCCGTCTCCACCGCCAGCGTCGATCGTGAGGCGCGCTGGCGGCTTTGGGACTCTTTCGTCGATGTGGCTTCCTCGATCCTCAACGCCGCACTGATGGTGGTCGCCCCCTTCGTGCCGGGCCTGGGCGAATTGATGCTGGGCTACATGGCTTATCAACTGCTCGATGACGTGTTCGAAGGCGTGATCGACTGGGCTGAAGGCCTGGGCAAGGAAGCCTTCGGTCATCTGATGAGCGTGCTGGAATCCCTGGTGCAGATGGGTGCTTTCGCTGCGGGCACCCAAATTGGCCCGACCGAACTGCGTAAAGTGCTGCCCGAAAACGTCCTCGCGTACATTGACAGCTTCAAACCGGTGAGCCTGGCCAACGGCGCCAAACGCTACTGGAAACCGGACCTGGCGCCCTATGAGTACCCATCATCGTTGCCAACGCGCCTGGGTATCAACGAGCTGGGTCTGCACGAGGTACGCAAGGAAACAATCCTGCCACTGGAAAACAAGCTGTACACCGTGGAAGAAAGTCCGGACAGTGATTTTTACTACATCAAACACCCCAGCCGCCCTGACGCCTATCGCCCGATTGTGCGACACAACGGCGCCGGCGCGTGGCACACCGAACTCGAGCAGCCCTTGCAGTGGGACAAGCACACGTTGCTGCGCAGACTGGGGCACAGCGTGCAGGATTTAAGCGAAGCGGACCGGGAACTGGGCTTGCACATCAGCGGCGTGGATGAGGGTGTCGTGCGCAAAATGCACGTCAACAGCGAGCCTCTATCGCCGCTACTGGACGATACCTTGAGTCGTCTGCGCATCGACCGCAGCATCCAGCGGCTGATCGATCAGCTACGCAGCGACGATCCGGCGGTGTACCACCTGATTGACCCACAAGACACCTTGCAAGTGTTGACCACCCACGGCTCGTGGCCGCCCACCAAAGCCTTGCGCATCGTCGATGACAAGGGGCAAACAGCCTGGGAGTTCGGTGATGAACGCATGCCAGTGATTCAGGTATTTGAGGCCCAACTGGAGAACGGCGACTTGCTGAAAACCGTCCTGCGTGGGATGAGCAGCGAAGAAATCCGCGCGCAGTTCGGTGAGCGCGCCAGCGATCCCGAACTCAGCCTGGATCGCCGCGCCCAACTGCTACGCCATAAGCTCGCGGACATTGCCGATAGCCAGCGCAGCGCGTTGTTCGACTCGCGTTATGCGACGTTGCAAGCCACCACCGAACCGCTTACCCAGCAATTGCTCACCACCACGCCTGAACTGCCTATAAGCGTTGCAAAAACACTTGTGAGCGAGGCCAGCGGTGCAGAACTTGAAGCACTGCATGAACGAAACACGCCCCCGCGCCTGGCCGAACTGGCACGCACCGCGTTGAATGAAGTACGGATCAACCGTGCCTATGAGGGCCAGCACTTGAATACGCCGCCCTCCCTGGACACTGATCGCCTGGCACTGAACTCCCTGCGCACACTGCCAGGCTGGTCTGGCGAGGTACAGCTAGAGGCTCGTCACCACTCGCAAACCGGACCGAGCTGGCTGCGGATCGGTCCAGATGACGCCCCGATCCAACGCACGTTGGTGCGTACTGAAGCCGGCCGCTACCAGCCCCACAATGAACAGGGTGCCCTCTCCAGCGAGACCGACCTGTACTCAGCCGTTTTAAGTGCCCTACCCGATAAGCAGCGTGACCAGCTCGGCCTTGGCATCCACGACGGCGCACAACTCAAGCAGCGCCTGCGGCAAGCGCCGCTGCCACGCAGTGAACTGCGCACACTACTCACCCCTGATAGCAAGCCGGAAAGTGTCACTGAAGCCCTGCGCCTGCTGGGCAGCGACAACGGCTATCGTGCCCAGGCGCCGGCGCCATTAAGACCTGTGAACTTGCTTCAACGCGCGCACGACCTGTACCCCAGACTTCGCGAACGCCAATTGACTACCCTGGTGAACCACTTGCACTCACAGCCTGGCGGTGCACTCGCGGGCCTTGAGGCGCTGCGCATCGAATACAACCAACTGGAACATGACCTGAATGCCTGGCAACGCGACATTCCGCTTCGCCCCCCCGGAAACGGCGCCCTACTCAGCGCACACCAGCGTCTGTACGAGCAACGCAATCGCAGACTCATTGCCCGCGAACTCAAACGCTGCTGGCGCAGGGAGTTACCCCTCGATGACTACTTCGAAGACCCGGCGCGCGACGGCTACCGACTGGACCTGCGTTACCCTATTCGTGGCGAACTGCCGCGACTGTCCGCCAACTTCGATCACGTATCAATGCTGACGCTGTCAGGCAACAACCACACGCAAGGAGCCGCCGCGTTCCTGGGCAACTTTTCCCGATTGCGTCACTTGACCGTTGACAGTATTCCCTTGGGCAACCTGCCCCCAGCCGTACTTCAGATGCGCAGCTTGAACACATTGAGCCTGAGCGACTGCGCAATTACCCTGACGCCGCACAGCCAAACCCAGCTCGCCTCGATGACCCAATTGCAAACCCTGGACCTGCATAAAAACCCCTTGGGTCGGGTGCCCACTGTGGAAGCGATGACCGAGCTGAACACACTGGACCTGTCCGAAACCGGCATCGATCGCCTCCCTCCCGGTTTGCTCACCCGCAACGACCTTAGCGCAGCCTTTCTCAGCGGCAACCAGATCGGAGAATTACCGGAAGCACTGTTCGATCTTCCGTCACATACCAGCGCTGCCTTCGACCTATCTGACAACCCACTGTCATCGGCCACCCTCGAGCGCGTTAAAGCCTATTACCAGCAGCATGGCACCTACTGGGAGGCCGATGCTCCGGCAGTGGATGTGCGCGATGCAAAAATGCTGTATCCCTCACTGGACACCGACCAGATCAACCAGTTTATCTACAGCCTCCCAGGCGACCTGGAAGCGGGTAGGCGCGAGCTGGCAAGGTTGGCCGGTGAATTGGATACGCTAAAGTCCGAGCTCAACCACTGGACGCAACAGCCGCAGTTGCAGCCATCGGAAGCCACCCGGCGAAGCGAGCTCAGCACATTACTTGAGCAAAGCTGGCGCAGGGAAACACCCCAGGACACTCAATTCGTCCATTTGCTGGAAATCCCCGCGACGCTCGCAGGCGAGCTGCCCACGCTGAGCGCGCACTTCAAGCATGTTGGCTCACTGACCATCAAAGGCAATGGTAGCCCGATGGGGTCGACCGCCTTTATCGACAGCTTCCCGGCCCTAAGTATCCTGGACATCAACAACGTGAGGCTCGGCGACATCCCTGCCCAAGTGCTCAACCGGCAGGCACTATCCATTCTGGGGCTGCCACGCTGCTCAATAGAACTCAGCCCTACCAGCGTAGCGGGGTTGCAAGGCATGACCAGCCTCGAATATTTATACCTGGACCACAACCCGCTGGGCCGTACTCCGGATTTCAGTCACCTGCCCAATCTGAGCACAATCTCGCTGAAAGACACCGGATTGACACAGGTACCCCCTAGCCTGCTGGGCGGCCCGCCACGCCAGTCGGTCAACTTGAGCAAAAACGCCATTGAGCAACTGCCCGAGGCACTTTTTTCCATGCCGGCCTCAACCACCAGTGGCCTGGTCCTTTCCGCAAACCCCTTGACACCCCAAACCCTGGAGTCGATCAAACGCTACTGCCAGCGCACCGGGGAGAGTTTCGCCGCCCAGGCATCCGAATCACAACGCATGCGCACGCAGCGGCTATACCCCTCGTTTCTGGATAACGAGGCAGACCGTTTCATCTTCCGCCTGCCCGGCGACATGGCGGCAATCGAACCGACGTTGACGCGCCTGGAAGCTGAATACGAGCGACTGAACAACGACCTGCAGGTGTGGGTGCAGGCTGTACCGGATCGGCACCCCATCCTGGATGTGCCTATTGACGAACAAACCCGCGCTCAGGACCAACTGAGGCGGCGCAACTTCAAGACACTGCTGGAGCAGGCGTGGCGACGAGAAGCCCCCGAGGATGAAGAAAGCCTGGACGATGAGCTGACCCACCAGGTCTTACTCGACACACCAGTGTTGGGCGACTTGCCGGAATTGAACGCCAACTTCGACCACGTGACCTCGTTCCAACTGGACGGCAACGGCACCACGACTGGTGTCGACGGTACGTTGCGCAGCTTCAGCCATTTGCAAACCCTCAAACTGAGCAAGTGCTCCCTGGGCACCCTGCCTGAGGCGATCCAGCACATGCCCACACTGTCCACATTGGATATAACGGAATGCGTAATCCGGCTGACACCCGAAACCCGAGGCGTGCTGACGGGGTTGACCGAACTTGAGTTTGTTAATTTGAGCAACAACCCCCTGGGTCACGCCCCTGACGTCGGCTCACTGAACCAACTGGTTGCGCTGTATCTGAGCAACGCGGCACTGAGCGAAGTTCCAGAGGGCGTATTTGGCCTGGATCAACTGCAAACGCTGGACCTGAGCAATAACGCGATCCGGGAGATACCGCAGGACTTGCTGGAGACGTCAGCAACCTTCAATGGCGACAGCGACTTGAGCGGCAACCCACTGTCGGCGCAAAGTATGGAGCGCTTGCGTCAGTACTACCAACGCACAGGTGTGGACTTCCAGGTCGCGGCCGCCACCGTGGACTCCCAAGGCACGCCGCTGGTGGCAGCTCTGCCAGTGCCAGAAGAAGACTAACTGTTGAATCAGCCGCGCTCTGAGGGCACCGACGACAACTCGAAGGGGCTGCTGCTGCGCCGCTGGTTGCGGTCTTCGCGCGGCGTGGCGCCAAAGAAATTGCGGTAAGCGCTGGAGAAATGCGGCCCCGAGGAGAAGCCGCACGACAGGCCGATCTGGATGATCGACTTGCTGGTTTGCATCAACATCTGGCGCGCCTTGTTCAGGCGCAGTTCCAGGTAGTACTGGCTGGGGACGCGATTGAGGTATTGCTTGAAGATCCGTTCCAGTTGTCGTCGCGACACGCACACGTGCTGGGCGATCTCGTCGGTGGTCAGCGGCTCTTCGATATTGGCTTCCATCAACAGCACCGCCTGGGTCAGCTTGGGATGGCTGGAGCCCAGGCGGTTTTGCAGTGGAATACGTTGGCGCTCACCGCCTTCGCGGATGCGCTCCACCACCAATTCCTCGGACACAGCACCGGCCAACTCCGCGCCGTGATCGCGGGCCAGCACCGCCAGCAGCAGGTCGAGTACCGACATGCCGCCACAAGCGGTCAGGCGATCACGGTCCCAGTCGAACAAATGGCTGGTGGCGATGACCTTGGGGAAGCGCTCGGCAAAGTCATCCTGCCAGCGCCAATGCACGGCAGCACGATAACCATCCAACAGACCAAGCTGGGCCAACGGGTACACACCCGCCGATAACCCACCGATCACGCACCCGGCCCGAACCAGCTGCTTGAGCGCAGTGCTGAGCTGCGACGCAATGACGGTAGGCGGTTCATCCGCCAGCAGGAACAGTTTCTGAAAGCCTTCCAACTTGCCGGCCCACGGCTCGCCCGGCAACTGCCAGGCCCCCTCGGTTTGCGGCTCGGCCTGCAGAAAAGACAACTCGTAGACCACATCCGGATGCACCCGCTGAGCAACGCGCAAGGCCTCCTCAGCCAGCGCAAGCGTGAGTGCTTTTGTGCTGGGCCAAATCAGGAAACCAATTTTGTGGGCGGTCATGGAGTGCTATCCGGAGCGAAAACAGTGAAAGAAGCCGTGGGCCAATGCTAGCCCGTAATCAACTACAAATCCCAAAACAAACAGAGATCAAAAGTGGGAGCTGGCTTGCCTGCGATGACGGTGGGTCAGTTAACACATCATTGACTGATGCATCGCTATCGCAGGCAAGCCAGCTCCCACAAGAGATCGGGGCTAACCTCAAGACTGCGGAGCATGCACTATCCCGGTGCACAAAAGCAGCCTTGATTATTTCAAACTGCCAGAGAGGAACTGCTGCAACCGTTCGGACTGCGGGTTCACCAGCACTTCCCGCGGATTACCACGCTCTTCAACAATGCCTTTGTGCAAAAACACCAACTGGTTCGAGACCTCACGGGCAAAGCCCATTTCGTGGGTCACCACTACCATGGTGCGGCCTTCCTGGGCCAGGTCCTGCATGACCTTGAGCACTTCGCCCACCAGCTCCGGATCCAGCGCCGAAGTAGGCTCATCGAACAGCATCACCTCGGGTTCCATCGCCAAGGCACGGGCAATCGCCACGCGCTGCTGCTCGCCACCGGACATGTGGCCGGGGAACGCATCCTTACGATGGCCCACGCCGACCTTGGCCAGGTAATGCTCGGCCTTTTCACGGGCCTCTTTCTTCGACATGCCCAGCACGTGCACCGGGGCTTCCATCACGTTTTCAAGCGCGGTCATATGCGACCACAGGTTGAAATGCTGGAACACCATGGACAGGCGTGAACGCATACGTTGCAGTTGCTTAGGGTCGGCAGCCTTCATGGCGCCATCCTTGTTGGCCACCAGTTTCAGCTCTTCGTTATTGAGCAGAATCTTGCCGGCGTGGGGCTGCTCCAGCAGGTTGATGCAGCGCAAAAAGGTACTTTTGCCCGAACCGCTGGAACCGATGATGCTGATCACATCACCGGCTGCTGCGGCCAAGGACACACCTTTGAGCACTTCATGACTGCCATAGCGTTTATGCAGGTCTTGGACTTCAAGCTTGTACATGCGGTCGGTTCTCACAAAAACAGGTGGTCAGTCGTTGAGCAAGCGCCCGTGACGCAGCGCTTCGCGCCCCGCCACCTTGGCCAGCCAGAAACCCGCTTGGGCATAACGTAGCCGTTCAACGGCAAACAACACCCCTGAGGTACCCGCACAAATGGTGCTTACGCGGTCGGTCAGGGGGTCAATCACTTCAAAAATCTCGTCGCCGGTTTCTACCCAGTCGCCAGCTTTACGCAGGTAACTGATCACACCGGCATGGGGGGCGAACAGCAACTCGGTGCCTTCGAAGGGCATGCCTTCACAAGGTTCATGTTGCGGTGCGGGCCATTGGCCCCTGATCAAGCCCTGTTCGGCGAGAAATGCCAGAATGCCTTCGGCGTGGAAGATCGCTTCATCACGGCCGGTGTCGGCCTGGCCGCCCAACTCCAACGTTGTCGCCAGACAGGCCAACGGAATCCGGGCCTCGGGGAACAGGCGCGATAAACGCAGCCACGGCAACGAGCACGCCTCGTCAAACGAACTGCCGCCGGAATCTTCCGCCAGCAGGCCGACCTTCACATTCAAATGCGCTGACAGCGACCGCCACTGCGGCCAGTGCTGCGGCAGCGCATACATGTGCAGCGCGGCTTCGGCATCGCAATGCAGGTCCAGCACCACATCGGCGGTGCAGGCATGGCTCAGCAGAATGCGCTGCATGCCTTGCAACTGGCTGCTCGGCTCGGGCAAGGCGGTGAGCGTATCGCTCATGGCCTGGCGAATCATGCGCACATTGGCGTGCGGGTCATCGCTCAGTTTGTCTTGCAGCAACGCGGCGACCGGCTCACTCAACTCAACGAAGTCGCGATTGAAATTCTTGCCGCTGCCCACTTCGAAACGCCCCTGATGGCTGCCTTGCAACAGCTGGCCAAGGCCCATCGGGTTGGCTACCGGCACCAGCTCGATCACGCCGTTGAGGGCGCCCTGCTGTTCCAGCTCGGTGAGGCGTTTTTTCAGTTCCCATGCGGCACGCATACCCGGCAACTCATCAGCGTGCAGGCTGGCCTGGATATAGGCCTTGCGCTCGCCGCTGCCGAAGCGAAATACGCTCAGTTGGCGCTCGCAGCCCAGGTGCCCCCAGGGCAGCAGATGATCGATACGTTCCATATCAGTGCTTCCGTGGAGCCAGATAGCTCAGCCAGCGGCGCTCGGCCAACTTGAACAGGCGCACCAGAATGAAGGTCAGGCACAGGTAGAACACGCCGGCGGTGATGTAGGCTTCGAACGGCAGGTAATACTGGGCATTGACCGTACGCGCGGCACCGGTGATGTCGATCAGCGTGACGATGGACGCCAGGCTGGTGGTCTGCAGCATCATGATCACTTCATTGCTGTACTGCGGCAGTGCGCGGCGCAGGGCCGATGGCAACAGGATGCGGCGGTACAGCTTGTAGCGCGACATGCCCATGGCCTTGGCCGCTTCGATCTCACCGTTAGGCGTGGCCTTGAGGCTACCGGCGATAATCTCGGCGGTGTAGGCGCTGGTGTTGATCGCAAAGGCCAGGCAGGCGCAGAAGGTCGCGCTGGACAGCAGTGGCCACAGGAAGCTCTCGCGTACTGTTTCGAACTGCGCCAGGCCGTAGTAGATCAAAAACAGCTGCACCAGCATCGGCGTGCCGCGGATCACGTAGGTGTAGAGCCAGGCCACGCCGTTGACGATTGGCTGCTTGGACACGCGCATCAAGCCCAGGGGCAAGGCCGCGAGCAGGCCGAAGAACAGCGAAATGGCAAGCAGTTTCAGGGTGGTCAGCAGGCCGCCAAGGTACAGCGGCATGGCCTCCCAGATGACGTTGTAGTCGAAGATCATAGATCAGCCGCCCTTACGCCTACCGAGTAGCGCTTCTCAAGATGACGCAAGGCCAGCAACGACACACTGGTGATCACCAGGTACATCGCCGCCACTGCGAGGAAGAAGGTAAAAGGTTCGCGGGTGGCATCGGCCGCCTGCTTGGCCTTGAACATCATGTCTTGCAAACCCACCACCGAAATCAGCGCGGTGGCCTTGGTCAATACCAGCCAGTTGTTGGTAAACCCGGGGATCGCCAGCCGAATCATCTGCGGCACCATCACCCGGAAAAACACCTGGAAGCTGCTCATGCCATACGCCAGGCCGGCTTCAGCCTGGCCCTTGGGAATGGCCATGAAGGCGCCACGGAAAGTTTCCGAAAGGTAGGCGCCAAAGATGAAACCCAGGGTGCCGATACCGGCGGCCAAGGGGTTCAAGTCGATATAGTCGTCAAAGCCCAATAGCGGCGCGACGCGGTTGAGCAAGTCCTGGCCGCCATAGAAAATCAGCAGGATCAGCACCAGGTCGGGGATCCCGCGGATCACCGTGGAGTACAAGTCACCCAGCCAAGCCAACCAGCGCACCGGCGACAGGCGTAACGCGACCCCGATCAGACCCAGAACAATGGCCAAGGCCATGGACGACAAGGCGAGCTGAAGCGTCAACCATGCGCCATCGAGGATAACGGCCCCGTAGCCTTTCAACATGATTCAGGTCCTCGAAAAGGGGGATGAAAAAATGGCGCAAACTTCAGAATGACTGGTGCTTGCGCCATTTCGGACAGACAGCTGCGACTATTTACTTGGCATCAGCGCCGTAGATATCGAAGTCGAAGTATTTGTCTTGGATTTTCTTGTATTCGCCGTTGGCACGAATCGCGGTAATCGCTGCGTTGATGCGCTCAAGGTTTTCCTTGTCGCCTTTGCGCACTGCGATACCAATGCCGTCGCCAAAGTATTTGGCTTCGGTGAACGACGGGCCTACAAACGCGTAGCCTTTGCCGGCGTCGGTTTTCAGGAAGCCGTCCTGCAGCAGGGTAGCGTCAGCCACGGTACCGTCGAGACGACCGGCGGCCACGTCCAGGTAGATTTCGTTCTGGGTGCTGTAACCCTTGATATCCGCACCTTTTGGCGCCAGGACTTCACGAGCGAAACGGTCGTGGATCGAACCGCGCTGCACACCGATCTTCTTGCCCTTCAATTCATCCAGGCTGTCACTGACGGTGGTGCCTTCCTTCATCACCAGGCGCGCTGGGGACAGGTAGTAGCGAGTGGTGAAGTCCACGGACTTCTTGCGGTCTTCGGTGATGGACATGGACGACAGGATCGCGTCGATCTTGCGCACTTTCAGTGCAGGGATCAGGCCGTCGAACTCTTGCTCGACCCAAGTGCACTTGACGTCCATCTGCTTGCACAGCGCATTGCCGATGTCGTAGTCAAACCCGACGATGCTGCCGTCCGGTGCCTTCGAAGCAAACGGAGGGTAAGCCGCTTCGATACCAATTTTCAGTGGCTTGCCTTCGGCGAAAGCCTGCATGGACAGCACGGACAGCGCCAGGGCGCCCAACAGCACGAGTTTCTTCATCTTGGGACTCCATCGGTATAGGGCAAAAACAGCAGTATGAGCCATGGCCCACGATGCGCGAAGGTGTAACCGAATAGCGGGGCTGCGTCCTGCGCGGGCGACACCTGCGACGACGAGCGAGTGATCGGCATTCTAACGACAGGCCGGAAGCCGATATTTCCTCAATGCGACAACAATTTACAGAAGCACTGAGAAAGCGGTTCCAGCTCATTGACAGCCTCTGAGTTTTATGCAGAGACAAAAGATATTAAACCTGATGATGCTGCAAATTGCGGGCCTATTATTCGCAAACCCTTCTAGCACGGCAAGTGTGGCGTTTAATCTAATTTATCAGGGGGTCTAAAACGCGGTTTTCAGGGGCGCAAGCGTGGTCCATCGCCTCAGGTTTTGATGCGGGGTTACACATTTGCACCAGCCGGTAACATTCTGAAACGTCCCACAGGAAAAACCGATATTTATTGGCTTGGTGGTTGAAATGCGCTCCAAATGTGGGAGGGGGCTTGCTCCCGATAGCGGCGGGTCAGCCAGTATATTTGGCACAGACCTGATGCTATCGGGAGCAAGCCCCCTCCCACACTGGATATCTGGTGATTGTTAGATCCCGCAGAAAAGCCTCACCCGGCTTAAACCGGATCGGGCTTTATTTGACTATCCGCGCTTACGCGACGTTCATGGTCTTGTGCGTCTCAATCAAATGCGCCACCACACTTGGATCCGCCAGGGTGGAAATATCCCCCAGCCCATCGTATTCAGCCGTAGCGATCTTGCGCAAAATGCGGCGCATGATTTTCCCCGACCGTGTCTTCGGCAGCCCCGGCGCCCACTGGATCACATCCGGTGAGGCAATCGGGCCGATTTCCTTGCGCACCCAGTTTTTCAGCTCCAGGCGCAGCGCTTCGTTGGGCTCTTCGCCATTCTTGAGCGTGACATACACATAGATGCCCTGCCCCTTGATGTCGTGCGGCACACCCACCACCGCGGCTTCGGCGACTTTCGGGTGGGCAACCATGGCGCTTTCAATCTCGGCAGTGCCCATGCGGTGGCCGGACACGTTCAACACGTCATCCACACGACCGGTGATCCACCAGTAGCCATCTTCATCGCGACGGGCGCCATCGCCAGTGAAGTACATGCCGCGGAAGGTCTTGAAATAGGTATCGACAAAACGGTCATGGTCGCCGTACAGGGTACGCGCCTGGCCAGGCCACGAATCGAGGATCACCAGATTGCCTTCGGCAGCGCCTTCAATAATGTTACCGAGGTTGTCCACCAGCGCCGGCACTACACCAAAGAAAGGCCGCGCGGCCGAGCCTGGCTTGAGCGCGTGGGCGCCCGGCAATGGGCTCATCAGGGTCGCGCCGGTTTCAGTCTGCCACCAGGTATCGACAATCGGGCAACGGGATTGGCCGACATTCTTGTAGTACCAGTCCCAGGCTTCCGGGTTGATCGGCTCGCCCACCGAGCCGAGCAGGCGCAGGCTGCTACCGTCGGCGCCTTCGCAGGCAGCAGTGCCGGAGGCCATCATGGCGCGGATCGCAGTGGGTGCGGTGTAGAGGATGTTGACCTTGTGCTTGTCGACGATCTTCGCCACCCGGGTGATGTCCGGGTAGTTCGGCACGCCTTCGAACAGCAGCGTAGTCGCGCCATTGGCCAACGGGCCGTAGACGATATAGGTGTGGCCGGTGACCCAGCCGACGTCGGCGGTGCACCAGTAGATTTCGCCGGGGCGGTAGTCGAACACTCGCTCGTGGGTCAGGGCGGCATACAGCAAGTAGCCGCCGGTGGTGTGCTGCACGCCTTTAGGCTTGCCGGTAGAGCCGGAGGTATAGAGGATAAACAGCGCTTCTTCGGCGCCCATCTCTTTGGGCGCACACACGGTGCCCGCCACCTTCATCAAGTCTTCGTACCAGATGTCGCGATGCTGGTTCCACTTGATCGCGCCATTGGTGCGCTTGCACACAATAACCTTCTGGATGCTGCTGGTTTCCGGGTTGGTCAGGGCGTCGTCGACGTTAGCCTTAAGCGGAATCTTCTTACCGGCGCGGATGCCTTCGTCAGCGGTGATCACCACTTTCGACTTACAGTCGATAATCCGACCGGCCAGGGCTTCCGGGGAAAAACCGCCGAACACCACCGAATGGATCGCACCGATGCGGGTACAGGCCAGCATGGCGACCACGGCTTCGGGAATCATCGGCATATAGATAGTCACCACGTCACCGCGGTGCACATCCTGGCCACGCAAGGCGTTGGCGAACTTGCAGACTTCTTCATGCAGTTCGCGGTAGGTGATATTGCGGCTCTCGGCAGGGTCATCGCCCTCCCAGATGATCGCGATCTGGTCACCACGTTCGGCAAGGTGACGGTCCAGGCAGTTGTAGGAAACGTTCAAGGTGCCATCGGCAAACCATTTGATGTCGACATGGTGGTCGTCGAAAGAGGTCTGCTTCACCGCGGTGAAAGGCTTGACCCAGTCAAGGCGCTTGGCTTGCTCACGCCAGAAGCCATCGGGGTTGACCACCGACTGCTGGTACATGGCCTTGTAGGTTGCCTCGTCGGTCAGCGTGTTGGCTGCTACTTCGGGGCGAACAGGGTACAGGGAAGCCGCACTCATCTTTCTTACCTCGGTGACAATAGTTGTTGTTGTATGGCCCCTGTTGTAGCCGGGGTGGGCCTATAGAACCATTCGACGATGGTAGTAACAAGACCCTACAAATTGCCCTGCTATGCCGGGTAACCGCTCTGGCCCACAGCCTGTGGCGCTTTGCGGGTGGCTGAAAAAACTTTGATCGACCGATTGTTACAAAAACCGCCAAAGGTGTTTATCAAAAGCACGGGTATATGAATATAACGCGCAGGCTTAGAATCACTTCCGCCAACCAAGGCACTGTGATTAACACCGTAACAGCCCCCACGAAGGCACGTTAATCCGAACTTCCCAACTTTTAAGTTACACATGCGGCCTCACAAGGGCCCCGTGACCCCTTTCGCCCTGAAGAAGGTAATGAAGAAATGAAAGCTCTATTAGTTATGGCCCTCAGCAGCTTGTGCGCCACCGCCGCCCTGGCCGACGAAGCCCCGACTGAGCTGGCCGGCCAGAATGCACCGATCGTTGAGGACTACACCTATAGCACTCACTTGGATGTGGCTAAAGTATTGTCCATGAGCAGTATTCCGGAAGTCTGTGAAGTTGTTCCGGTAAAGATGGAATATGAAGACTCCCAAGGTCAACGACACATCCTCAACTATCAAGTGATGGGCAATGGTTGCTCTAACGGATAACAACTTGGTTATTTAGATTCAACCCGGATCTTGGTCGCCGCAAGAAATCAATCTTGCGGCCAAGAACCCACCTCGAATACACCGCAAATCAAATGTGGGAGCTGGCTTGCCTGCGATCGCGGTTTCAGCCACGACGTCCCATACAGCCCTTCTCACCTGCTCCCTCCCCTCCCCATAAAATTTCTCCCAACACCCGCCAGAAATTTCCATCCCCAGCAAAGCCTTGCAAACACTCGCTCTGGCCGAAAACCACGTCATTTTGGCGCGCTCAAGTGACCATCCGCCGCAACACAAACCCAAATTTTTCCCTATAATGCGCGGGTAAATCGGGCCTGCAATATCCCTTTACACTGGGACGAAGAGCCAGACCTGAGGCATCCCGCGCGAGCTTGCACCTACCGCTGCGCACCTCAAGCCTCACGCAGAGCACCCGTAGCCCTATTCCGTTTAATGCGTGCGCTAGCTGCAACAAACGATTCCTTAAGATCCACCGCGGCCATTGGGCCGTGTGAACACCCAACCATCCGGTTTCACACGGGCACCTTTGAGCCCTCACGCAGGAGACGACACGTCATGCTGAGCTGGGACGAATTCGACAAAGAAGAAGAAGGCGAAGTAGCCACCAAAGGCGCCAACGCCGGCCACGCCACCGAAGCCAACATGGACCGCCTTGACGGTGCCGGCGCCGCTGCCGCCATCGAAGCCCGCGCCGTCACCGCCAGTG